>JAJQAS010000131.1 GCA_021203685.1 Clostridiales bacterium
TGCACGAAATATGCCGTCCAGACGCCGGGAGTTATTTAATCAGAGGTTCCCTAATAACCAATCGCTGAAAAGCGACAGAAGTTTCTCTTTGAGCTGAGCAAAAGAAATTGTTGCGAACGAAGAACAACCAACGAATAGAGGTACGATATGGCAGAAGATTTATTGGAAAAGGGCACCGCAGTCGCCGCGGAAAACGAATATGACGCCTCAGAAATTCAGGTGCTGGAGGGGCTGGAGGCGGTGCGCAAGCGCCCCGGTATGTACATTGGCTCCACCTCCACCAGTGGCCTGCACCACCTGGTCTATGAGATCGTGGACAACGCCATCGACGAGGCGCTGGCGGGCTACTGCACCGAGATCAACGTCATCATCCACAATGGCAACTCCATCACCGTCACCGACAACGGGCGGGGCATCCCGGTGGACATCCAGGCCCAGACGGGCAAACCCGCCCTGGAGGTGGTGTACACCATCCTCCACGCCGGCGGCAAGTTCGGCGGCGGCGGCTACAAGGTCTCCGGCGGCCTCCATGGCGTGGGCGCCAGCGTGGTCAACGCGCTTTCCGAGTGGCTCACCGTCCAGGTCCATAAGAACGGCAGCATCTACGAGATGAAGTTCAGCCGGGGGGACGTGGTGCAGCCCATGACCATCGTGGGGACCACCGACCACACCGGCACCGTGGTCACCTTCCAGCCCGACCCGGAGATGTTCGACGACCTGGTGTACAACTACGAGACCCTGCACACCCGTATGCGGGAGCAGGCGTTTTTGAACGGCGGCCTGCGCATCGTCATTGCCGACGAGCGGGAGGGCCAGGAGGCCCGGGACGAGCTGTGCTACCAGGGCGGCATCCGTTCCTTCGTGGAGTATATCAACGAGAACAAGACCCCCGTTCACCCGGACGTGATCTATATGGCTGGGGAAGGGGAGGACAGCATGGCGGAGATCGCCTTGCAATACACCGACTCCTACAACGAAATCATCCTCTCCTTCGCCAACAACATCCACACCGCCGAGGGAGGTATGCACGAGACGGGGTTCAAGACCGCCCTGACCCAGGTGCTGAACACCTACGGCAAAAAGGCCAAAATCTTAAAGGACAACGAAAAGGTCTCCGGCGACGACTGCCGGGAGGGTCTCACCTGCGTCATCTCCGTCAAGCTGACTGAGGCCCAGTTCGAGGGCCAGACCAAGGCCAAGCTGGGCAACAGCGAAATGCGCGCCCTGGTCAGCAGCATCGTCTCCGACAAGCTGGAGGACTATCTGGAGTGCAACCCCGCCGTGGGCAAGGCCATTCTGGAAAAGGCCATGACCGCCGCCCGGGCCAGAGAAGCGGCCCGGAAGGCCAGAGAGTCCGTCCGCCGGAAAACCGGCCTGGATTCCGGGCAAATGCCGGACAAATTGCAGGACTGCAACGAGCGGGACCCGGCCCTGTGTGAAATTTATATCGTCGAGGGCGACTCCGCCGCCGGTTCCGCCATTCAGGGGCGGGACAGCCGTTTCCAGGCCATTCTGTCCATGTGGGGCAAGATGCTCAACGTGGAAAAGGCCCGGGCCGATAAGATTTACGGCAACGACAAGCTGTATCCTCTGGTGCTGGGCCTGGGGGCCGGTATTGGGGACGAGTTCAACATCGACCGTCTGCGCTACCACAAAATCATCATCATGGCGGATGCCGATGTGGACGGCAGCCACATCCGCACTCTGCTGCTGACCTTCTTCTTCCGGTATATGCGGCCCCTCATCGAGAAAGGGTACGTCTATTCCGCTGTGCCGCCGCTCTACAAGCTGACCCGGGGCAAGACCACCCGCGTGGCCTACTCCGACGAGGAGCGGGACCAGATCTCCGCCGAGATGCGCTCCAGCAACCCCAACGCCAAAATCGACATCAGCCGGTTCAAGGGCCTGGGCGAGATGGACCCCCACGAGCTTTGGGAGACCACCATGGACCCGGAGCGGCGCACCCTGCGGCGTATCACATTGAACGACGCGGTGGCCGCCGACCAGATCTTTACCGTCCTCATGGGAGAGGAAGTGGAGCCACGGAAGGCGTGGATCGAGAAAAACGCCCAGTACGCGGTGAATCTGGATTTCTGAATGGAGAGACATTATGGGACACAACAGAGACTATAAACCGGAGGACATCGCGTTTCCCAACCAGGTCATTACCAACTCGGAGCTGGTTGGGGAGATGGAAAAGAGCTATATCGAGTACGCCATGAGCGTCATCGTGGGCCGCGCCCTGCCCGACGTGCGGGACGGCCTCAAGCCCGTCCACCGGCGCATCCTCTACACCATGCACGAGGGCGGCCTGACCTACGACAAGCCCTTTAAGAAGTCCGCCACCTGCGTGGGCGACGTGCTGGGCCACTACCACCCCCACGGAGACGCTTCGGTCTACGACGCCATGGTGCGTCTGGCCCAGGACTTCTCCATGCGCTATCCGTTGGTGGACGGCCACGGCAACTTCGGTTCCGTGGACGGCGACCCCCCTGCGGCCTACCGGTACACCGAGGCGCGGCTGGCCAAAATCTCCGCCGAAATGCTCCGGGACATCGACAAGGACACGGTGGACTGGGACCCCAACTTTGACGAGACCCGGAAGGAACCCCGCGTGCTGCCCAGCCGGTTCCCCAATCTGCTGGTCAACGGCTCCTCCGGCATTGCCGTGGGCATGGCCACCAACATCCCGCCCCACAACCTGCGGGAGGTCATTAACGCGGTCATCTGTGTGCTGGACGACCCCAACGCCACCCTTGCCGACCTGATGCAGCATGTCAAGGGGCCGGATTTCCCCACCAAGGGTATTATCATGGGCCGGGCCGGTATCCGCCAGGCTTACGCCACCGGC
>JAJQAS010000104.1 GCA_021203685.1 Clostridiales bacterium
ACAAAGCCTGGTTCGGCAGCCGCTACGACAAGGGCACCGCCGACTACATCAACTGCCCCATGAGCCGGGAGGAGTACGACGCCTTCTGGCTGGCCCTGTGCCAGGCGGAGGAGGCCAAACTCCACGGCTTTGAGGACAAAAACGTCTTTGAGGGCTGTATGCCGGTGGAGGTCATGGGGAGACGGGGACACGACACCCTCTGCTACGGTCCCCTGAAGCCGGTGGGCCTCCCCGACCCCAGAACCGGGCAGGAGCCTTACGCCGTGGTGCAGCTGCGCAAGGACAACGCAGAGGGAAGCATTTATAACATGGTGGGGTTCCAGACCCACCTGACCTGGCCAGAGCAGCGGCGGGTGTTCCGCATAATCCCCGGCCTGGAAAACGCCGAGTTCGTCCGCTACGGGGTCATGCACCGCAACACCTATCTGGATTCCCCCCGGCTGCTGAACCGCTATTACCAGGTGGCGGACGAGCCGCGGCTGACCTTCGCCGGGCAGATGACCGGCGTGGAGGGCTATGTGGAGTCCGCCGCCTCCGGTCTGCTGGCGGGGACGGAGCTGGCCCACCGGGTACTGGGTCTGCCCCCGGTGGACTTCCCCCAGGAGACGGCGCTGGGCGCGCTGGCCCGGTACATCTGCACCCCCTCCGCCGACTTCCAGCCCATGAACGTCAACTTCGGCATCATCCCGCCCCTGGGCCATCGGGTCCGGGGCGGCAAGCGGGCCAAAAACGCCGAGCTGGCCCGCCGGTCGCTGGAGAAGCTGGCGGCGCTGACGCTGTGAAAAAATTCAAGTACAGGAAGAGGCCAAATGCAGGAAGCCCCGGCCTCTCCCTGTCTCCCTGTCACCCTTGGGGGTGGGCATGAAGCGTTCCACATTGAAACGCCTTATGCGCGCCCCTTCCCTTAAAAAAACGAATGAAGGAGCGACCAAAATGAACATCATCATCGACGCAATGGGCGGCGACCTGGCCTCTGCGGAACCCGTCCGGGGCGGGCTGAAAGCCCACCAGGAGCTGGGCTGTGACATCACCTTTGTGGGGCAGGAGGACGCCATCCGCCAGGTGCTGGAGCAGGACGGCGTCAAGGAGCTGCCCCAGGGGGTCAGCATCGTCAACGCCACCCAGGTGGTGGAGATCTGCGACGACCCCTCCACCGCCTGGCGCAAAAAGAAGGATTCTTCCCTGACGGTGGGCCTCAAGCTGCTCCGGGACGACGGGGCGGATGCTTTCATCTCCGCCGGTTCCACCGGCGCCCTTTTGAGCGCGGGCACGCTGCTGGTCAAGCGCATCCCCGGCATCAAGCGGGCGGCGGTGGCTCCGGTGGTCCCCACCGCAAAGAACAACGCCGTCCTCATCGACGCGGGGGCCAACGCCGAGTGTACCCCGGAGTACATGCTGCAATTCGCCTATATGGGCAGCTTTTACGCCGAAAAGGTGCTGGGCAAGCCCAACCCCAAGGTGGGTCTGCTGAACATCGGCACCGAGCCCAGCAAGGGCAGCGAACTCTATAAAGAAGTCCACGACCTGCTGCAAAAGGCCGGGGACGCCGGGCGCATCAACTTCGTGGGCAACGTGGAACCCACCAACCTGGCCAGCCCCGACGCCTGCGACGTGCTGGTGGCGGACGGTTTTGTGGGGAACATCATGCTCAAGGCCATGGAGGGCACCGCCAACTTCATCGTGGGCGGACTGAAAGACCTGTTCACCACCAATCTGAAGACCAAGGCCAGCTACCTCCTTTTGAAGGGGAACATGGGGGGCTTCCGGGAGAAGCTGGACAGCCGCTCCACCGGCGGCACCGCCATGCTGGGTATCCAGAAGCCCGTCTTTAAGGCCCACGGCAACAGCGACGCCTACGCCTTTTTGAACGCCGTGCGGCAGGCCAAGATCTTCGTGGAGGCCGACGTGAACCGCGCCATTGTGGAAAACATCGACCACATGGTTTTGGACAACCCCAAACAGACCACCGGAACGGAGAAATAACCATTTGAACAGAAAGAAGGGCGAAAGCATGAAGACACTGGAAGAAAAGCTGGGCTATCACTTTCGGGACTCCTCCCTGCTGGAGAACGCCCTGACCCACAGCTCCTACGCCAACGAGCACCACATGGGCAGCATCCACTCCAACGAGCGGCTGGAGTTTTTGGGCGACTCGGTGCTGGGCATGGTGACGGCGGACAGCCTGTACCACACCTTCCCCAACCTGCCGGAGGGGGAGCTGACCCGGCTGCGGGCCAATCTGGTCTGCGAGGGCAGCCTGGCGATGGTGGCCCGGCAGTTGGATCTGGGCAGCTACCTCAAGCTGGGCAAGGGCGAAGCCGGGGGCGGCGGCGGCCAGCGGCCCTCCATCATCGCGGACGCGGTGGAGGCGGTGCTGGCGGCGGTCTACCTGGACGGCGGCATCAGCCAGGCCCGGCGCATCGTGCAGCGGTTTATCCTCAGCAACATCGACCAGGTGCAGGAGGCCAGCCGGGACCACAAGACCTACCTCCAGGAGCTGGTGCAGCGCAAGAGCGGCCAGAGCCTCAGCTATCGGCTCATCGGGGAGTCCGGCCCGGACCACAACAAGACCTTCACCATGGAGGTGCTGCTCAACGGTGTCAGCGTCGGTTCCGGCAGCGGCAGGAGCAAAAAAGAAGCCGAGCAGATGGCGGCGAAGGCGGCCATCGCCCGGTTGGAAGGGAAGTAGAGCTGTTAGCTTTTAGCTCTTAGCTGTTAGCCGGAAACTGCTAATTTTACAGTTGTCCTTTTGCACCAGCCTTGTCAGTTTTTCTGGCGGGAAACCCTTCCACCATGCTTCGCATGGTCCCCCTCCCCTTTCAGGGGCGGCGAGGGGGGATAG
>JAJQAS010000046.1 GCA_021203685.1 Clostridiales bacterium
GTGTTGCCTCGAAATTTTGCTTTTTCGAGTGTCTACTCTAAGGGGACTATATCATATAAACCTGCGTCCGGGCGGTTTCATGTATCATCCTATTATCTAACTGCCCTTTTACTCAGCTATTTGCCAGAAACCCCTCCGCCACCGCCTAAAGGCGGCGGCCCTCCTCCCCTTTCAGGGGAGGCAAGAGGGGTGGTCAGTCACGGATTGTAGATAATAAGATTTTGCGTTTTTGTGCGGGAAAGCATTGCTTTTCCTTATTTCATTGCACATTGCTAATTGCACATTGCAAATTGAATCTCCTCCCGCAATTCCCCAACTGACTGAAACCGCCGCTCCGGGTTCGCCACCAGACAGCGGCCCAGCAGCCGCTCCACCCGGCGGGGCAGGGGCCTGTGAAACAGGCTCTCCCCCGGCAGCTCATGGGTGAGCAGCTGGAACGCCGTGACCCCCAGGGAGTACACGTCCGTCCGGGGGTCCAGCGGGAGGAACTGTTTCTGTTCCGGGGAGGCGTAGGCCATGGACATGGCCCGGATGGGGACAGCTTGCCCGGTCAGCTCTCTGGCGATGTCGAAGTCCATCAGGCAGACCGCCCCGTCCTGCCGCAAAATCAGGTTGGTGGGCTTGATGTCGCAGTGGAGGATGGGGGGCTGGCTCCCGTGGAGATACGCCAGCGGCTCACAGGCGGAGTGCATCCACCCCAGCACTTTGGGCCAGCGGGCGGGAACGCCCATGCGCCGGTGGCTCTCCAAAATCTGTTTCAGGCTGACGCCGGGAAGGTAGTCCTGCACGATGTAAAGCACCCCATCTCCCTGCCCCAGCTCATGAAACCGGGGCAGCTGGGGGTGGTCCAGCCGCCGGAGGATGCGGAGGTTCTGCGCCAGGTCGGGAATGGCCTCCGGGCGCACCTGTTTGACGGTGCAGAGGGCGCCGTCAGACCGCCGCCGGGCGCAGTAAACCTGACTTTGGCCGCCCTGCCCCAGGCGGCGGGTGATTTCATACCGACCCGAAAAAACCTGTTCCAGCTCCTTCTGGGGAACGTCCGGTTCCGTCACTTGGACAGGGCTTCGTCCAGGGCGGCGGCGTAGGCGTCTTTGGGCATGGCCCCCACCTTGCGGTCCACCTGCTGGCCGTCCTTGAAGATGACCACGTTGGGGATGCTCATCACGCCGTACTCCGCCGCGAGGCCCGGTTCCTGGTCCACGTCCACCTTGCCCACCAGCACCTTGCCGTCATAGTCCTTCGCCAGCTGCTCGATGGCCGGGGCGATCATCCGGCAGGGGCCGCACCAGGTGGCCCAAAAGTCCACCAGCATGACGCCGGGCCGGTTCAGCGCGTTGTGGAAGCCTTCTTCGGAAAAATGAATGATATCTGCCATGGTAAAATACTCCTTTTCTATTTGTAATGGGGTTTATTATTTTTCCAGCCAATGGTCGGCGGACTCCGCTGCAACCTGACCCTCGCCCACGGCCTTCGCCACCTGGAGGGGCTTGCCGGTGCAGTCCCCGGCGGCAAACACGCCGGGCAAATTCGTCTCCATCCGGCGGTTGACCTGGATGTAGCCGTCCTCTGTGGCCAGGTCGGGCAGCAGGTCGGTGGGGGCCACCGCCTCCCGGAGGATGAACACCCCGGCGCAGGGCAGCTTTGCACCGTCGGCCAGCAGGCCCTCCACCGCATTCTCCCCCAGCACCTCCAGCCGGTTCGCCCGCACAAAGGGGATGGACGGGGACAGACCCTCCGGCTTGGCGGGGCTGACGTAGGTGACCTGACAGCCGATGTCCGCCAGATAATTGGCCTCCATTGGCGCGTCGCCGCTGCGGCCCACCACGATGACCGGCTTGTTCCGGTAGAGCATCCCGTCGCAGGTGGCGCAGTAGCTGACCCCCCGGCCCAGCAACCACTGCTCGCCGGAGTATTTCTGCCCCCGGGCCACGCCGGTGGCGACGATGAGCGTTTTGGCCTGGAACACCTCGCTGCCCACGGTGAGCATCCAGCCGTCGAAGGGCAGGGCGGAGAGGACTTTACCCGTCCGAAGCTCCGCCCCTGCCTGCTGGGCGTGGCTCTCGAACCGTTCCATCAGCTCCTGCCCCGTCAGCCCCGGCAGACCCAGGTAGTTGTCCACCCGCTCCGCTTTGGAGAGGGGGTTCCGGTAGGCGGGGTTGGAGAGCACCAGAGCGGTGCGGTTCCGGCGGCGGAGGGTGATGGCGGCGCTGAGCCCCGCCGGGCCGCCGCCGATGATAATGCAGTCGTAGACCATAGCGTTCTGCCCTGCCTTTCGTGTGTCGTGTCATATAGGTTCGTTCGACAGGATTATTATAACCGGTTCCCCACAGGAAAACAAGACTGTTTCCTGTTTTTCATGCACTTGGAAAATCCGCCCGAAAAAGTTTAATTTGTTCTGTTTTGCCATAGACTTTGAAGGGGAGAGATGATAAGATAATAAATAATGAATCTGGTTATCCTTTTGAATCAGCCGCGCTGATGAGCTGTTAGTCAGGTACTGCCAATCTAAAACGAACAGCCGAAAAGAAAGCTGCGAGCGAAACCACCTGTTTGTAAAGGTACGCAAACGATAAGCGCAGCACGTAACGCCCAGGAATCACAAAGCTAAGAGCTAATAGCTAAAAACTAAGAGCTAAAATGCTCATTGGGCTGAGGAAAAGGGATAGTCAGTATAATGAATATGGTTATTCCTTTGAATCGGTTTCAACCCCTTACGCGGAAGTGTTGCCACGTTCCTGTAGGGGCGGCCCGTGGCCGCCCGTGCCCAGAGAGCGTCTTTCGGGCGGCCACGGTGTATAGTGAAGTAAGATAGGTAACAGGTAGTGAAGGGACAT
>JAJQAS010000186.1 GCA_021203685.1 Clostridiales bacterium
CCCTTCACTACCTGTTACCTATCTTACTTCACTATACACCTTGGCCGCCCGGAAACAGAATACGAAACCTGCGGGCGGCCACGGGCCGCCCCTACAACATATGGCGTACAAAGTGTTGCCTTACAGCTCCGTATCCGTGCGATACTTCTGATAAATGGCGGCGTAGACAAAATAAATGGGGATGACAAACACCAGAGAGTACAGCCCCTCCGGCACGGCGATGCGCAGCAGGGTCTCCATGGCGTTGCCGCCGAAGGTGTAGTAGTAAAACACCCGCGCCCCCTCCAGCACCAAAATCCCCATGGCGCCGCAGAGGACGACGCCCAGGAAGTTCTTGCCGATCTGCCGCCGGGTGGTCAGCCCGGCCAGCATCCCGGTGACGGTGCAGATGGGGATCATCATACTGCCGCCCCGGAAGTACACCGCGCTGCAAAAAAAGCCCACGCCCAGCCCGTAGAGCGCACCGCTCAGCGAGCCTTCGTAGCAGCCCACCGCCGCCACCACCAGGGGGGCCAGCTCGGGCAGCGCCCCATAGATGGGGATGCGGTTGAGGATACAGATTTTGATGAAATACATCACCAGGTAGCTCAGGGCATAGACGCCCCACTTGACCTGGCTGCCGTTGTTTCGTCCCATACCCGGCCCCCTCAGTCGTTGTTGAAGTCCGTGACCACGAACAGGGTGCTCAGGTTGTCGAAATCCGCGGCGGGGGTGACGACGGCGTACCGCTCCAGGCCGGAAGGCTCCGTCTCCACCGACTCGATGTAGCCGATGACCAGGCCGGAGGGGTAGGTGCCGTTTGCGCCGGAGGTCAGCACCTCGTCGCCGGAGATAAACGCCGCGTCGGCGCTGAGGTAGGTCAGCTTGCACTTGCCCTCCACCATCAGGCTCAGGTCGCTCTCCAGCATCAGAGTGTCCCCGGTGCGGTAGACCGTGGCGCTGACGGAAATGCTGGGGTCAAGGATGGTGATGAGGGTGGCCCAGTTGGCGCCCACCTCCTTCACCACGCCCACCAGGTAACCGGTGCCGGTGACGACGCAGTCGTTGACGGCGATGCCAGCGTTGGAGCCTTTGCTGATGGTCAGGGTGGACTCCCAGCTGCTGGCCTTGCCCTCGGTGACGGTCACGTCCACCAGCGTCAGGTCGGTCTTTTCCTCCACCAGCCCCAGGGCGTTGCGGAGGTCCTCGTTTTCTGCCTGGGCGTCCTGGGCCTCCCGCAGTTCGCTTCGGACTTCCGACAGCTCCTGCTGCAACGCTTCGTTTTCCTCCACCAGCTGTTCATAGCGGAAGGCGTAGTCGTACACCCCCTCCACCCAGCCGGTGAAGGCGGAAGCCACCCGCTGGAGGGGGGAGGAAACCACCCCGATCACGTTGGACAGGGGAGAGGTCACGTTGGGGAACAGCGCCGAGGTCATGGTCACCGCCGCCGTCAGCAGCAGGGCGGCGATGAGCACCCAAAGGCCGTTGTCGTGGAAAAACTTTTTCAATCTAAGGACCCTTTCTCCTTCTGGTACGCGGTATCATCAGAGACAATATACGCCGAAGCCTGCCAGCATCCTGCCCAGTCGGCAGATGGGAAGCCCCACCACATTATAAAAGTCTCCCTGGATGCTGTCAACCAAAAGCGCGCCCCGGCCCTGGATGCCGTAGGCCCCGGCCTTGTCCATAGGCTCTCCGGTGGCGATGTAGTCCAGAATCTCCCGCTCCGTCAGGTTGCAGAAGCGGACGCTGGTGGCCTCGCAGGCGGTCAGCTCCCGCTCCCCCTGGCGGACGGTGACGCCGGTGTACACCGTGTGCCGCCGGCTGGAGAGGGAGGACAGCATCCGAAAGGCACTGGCCTGGTTCTCCGGTTTGCCCAACACCTTGCCGTCCAGCACCACGATGGTGTCCGCGGCGATGACGATGTCCTCCGGTCCCACCTGGGCCGCCACTTGGGCGGCCTTTTGCCGGGCCAGCTCCTGGGCCAGCTGTTCCTTGGGCAGGGAATGGTCCATTTTCTCCTCTCCCTGGGCGGGGATGACCTGAAAGTCGGTGATGCCCATCTGCTCCAGCAGCGCTTTTCGCCGGGGAGATTGAGAAGCCAGAATAATACTCATGAGAATACGCCTCCTTGCTGAAATCAAGCTGAAAAATCGTTCTAAGGGAAACGAACTGTCATTTTCCCGTGGAGCCGAAGCCCCCCGCGCCCCGGGCGGTCTCGTCCAGCTCGTCCACCTGCTCCAGCTGGGCCTGGACCACCGGCACCACCGCTAGCTGGGCCACCCGCGCTCCGGGCTGGACGGTGTAGTCCTCCCGGCTGCTGTTGAACAGGCCCACGCGAATCTCACCCCGGTAGTCGCTGTCGATGACCCCCACGCCGTTGGAGAGGTTGACCCCCTCCTTCACCGCGAGACCCGAACGGGCGAACACCAGCGCCACATACTCCGGCCCCGGCAGGGCGATGGCGATGCCGGTTGGCACCATGGCCCGGTCCCCCGCCCCCAGCACCAGCGGCTGGTCGATGCAGGCGTGGAGATCCATGGCGGCGGCGCCGCCGCTGGCATAGTAGGGGAAGGGGATGTCCGTCCCGATTTTGGGGGACAGGGCCTTGATCTTCAACTTCATTGTAAACCGTTCCTTTGTCGTTTTTGGTCGTGTTCTATTATTAGGGTTATTCTTTTCGGTTTGTTCACGTTTTTGCTCAAAGCAAAAAGGATTTAGAATATAATATACTCAAATAGAGAATCTTTGCCTTTAACAACGTGCCATTCCGCAACCGACCACCCCTCTTGCCTCC
>JAJQAS010000218.1 GCA_021203685.1 Clostridiales bacterium
TCGTGCAGTACGCCGTCCGCCACAGCGAGCGGCTGGGCCTGTACATTGCCGTCAAGGAGGGGCTGTTTCTGGCCGGTATTGTGTTCCCGTCCGACATGGGCGCGGACAACAAGCTGGACTTTGCGGGGGAGCTGGTGGACATTGCAGGGGCCGTGAGGTCGGCGCAAAAGCTGGCGTGGGCCGACGCTCGCGCCGCGAAGTACGCCGGGGCATACGCAGATCAGCAGATATTGGAGGGAGCGATATGATGGAGGTTTTGATTTTTGTTGGTGGAGTCATTTTGGAAGCTGGCCTGACGCTGTTTGCCATGTCAATGGCCAGGGCGGCCGGATGGGGTGACGGAGATGACGATTAAAGACTATCTGCCGGAAACCGAAATCCTCGCACAACTGGCGGAGGAGGCCGCAGAGCTGGCACAGGCGGCATTGAAGCTGCGGCGGGCATTGGACGGCACAAACCCGACGCCGGTGACAGAGGGGGAGGCAAGGACAAATTTGCTGGAGGAATATGCGGACGTTTGCAACTGCATGTTTTACCTCACCAGCAGTGCGGACTTTGAAACGATAGCAAGGTACCAGCGGGAAAAGATACTGCGCTGGCTGGCCCGTCTGGAAGGGCGTGACAAATGAGCAAACCACGCAAACTGTGGTGGGGCTACGTCAAGGCCGTGGTTCGGGCTTACCCGGAGTTGCAGGCGCGGCTGAACGAACTGCGCCAGCCCTCCACGGGCGGCAGATCAGACGGTCAGCCGGGGGCGAAAGGGGCCAGCCGCACCACAGAGAACGTTGCCACCCGGACGCTGCCGCCCATGGATATGAAGCACCTGGAGGCGGTGGAGAAGGCGGTACGCTGGACAGAGAAGCTGCCCACCGGCCCCGAACGACTGAAGATCATCGAGCTGGTGTATTGGAAGCAGTCTCACACGCTCTATGGGGCAGCCCAGGCGGTGGGGTACAGCTATCAGCACGCCTCATTTCTCAACAGGCAATTTCTCATCATGGTCGCGCAAAATCTGGGCCTTGAGGAAAAATCCAACACAAGGGCCAAAAATCCGTGATACACTGATAGCGTGACAGGATGGCACAAGGGATTGCTTATTCATACAGTCACCTCCTGCGAATTATATGCCCCGGACGTAAAAATGGGGCACGGCGGTAACGCTGCGCCAGTGCAATTCTGGTTGTCAATGTTTCCTCTCTGACGGGCCGCTCCAATCGGGGCGGCTTTGTCATACAAAGGGGAAGCCCCCGGAGGTTATTTCTCCGAGGGCTGTGGGTCTGATAGCGCCTTGAAATCGTCGAGAGCTTGCCGCTGCTTCCTTGTCATGTTGGAACGGGCGCGGCGTTCACGCTCAATGTCGGCGCGGATCAGGGCTTTGATGTATCCCTGTTTGCTGGGGACTTCCGCGAGCTTCTCCAGCAGGTCGGCGTCGGTGTTGTGATTCAAGTTCATGACTATGCGGGTGGTGTGGGCCGCTGTCCAAGCCTTTTTTGCCGCTGAATCTGGCATGAAATCACCTCCTATAGGGCTGGGTAAGGGCGGCTTGCGCCGCCCCGGGTTCAGTCTTCAAGGGTCTTCTGGAGGTTGTCGAGAATCTTCGCCATCTTTGCGTCGCGCTTTTCGGTGTCTGTCTCCTCGTTCACCTCGCGGAGCGCATCCAGGACGAAGCGGATAAATGCCTTGAACTGGCTATCGGTCTGGCCCATGTGTACACCCCCTTTCCTTGTTGCTGAAATAAGTATAACATAGATGTACACCCATGTCAAGCACTATTTGAGAAATATATCTACTTTGTCATACCCTGAAAGGCGGTGAGGCCAAATGGACAAAGAAACTATAATTCACGAATTAAAATGCCCGCTCAGGTATGAGTTTGTAGGCAACGAAAAACGATTTGAAGAAAATATTGTAGAAAACATTGACCTCATTTGTATGGGGCTGGGGCTGCCTGAAATCGCTAAGATTGGCGAACAAAAGATGATAAAAGTGGACGGATTTTTTATCCGGCCTGATATTATAGTCCGTCATGTCGATGGAAGCATGACCGTTTTTGGGGTTAAGAAAGTCAATGAGAAATATCCGGCTACTGGCCCCGCAAACCAGATGACCGCCGTGGGGCAACTGCTGCTGTACGGGAATGTACTGTCTGCCAAAACTGATGGGAAGGTGCGGTTAGCGCTGATTGACAACAAGATTTATTATCGGACGTACTGCGCCTTTGTTGGCAACCGGCTCCCCATTACGCTAATTGATTTTCAAAAGGACAGAGTGTTTGTCCCGTACAATGGATGGGGTGGTGTACGTGGCTACCCGGCTGCCGGATAAACAGGAAAAGGGGATTATTGCCGATAGAGCTGACGGGCAGTCTATCCGAAGCCTCGCGTCTAAGTATGGAGTTTCTACTACCACAGTTCAGCGCGTATTAAAAAGAAACCCGGAAGTGACACAAAAAGTCACGCAGAAAAAAGAGCAGAACACAGCCGACATTTTGGCCTATATGGGAAGCAAAAGCGACTTGGTTTGTGAAATCATCGGCAAAGGGCTGGACGTTCTGGCAAGCGATGACAAACTGGCAGAGGCGTCGCCTTCGCAAATTACAACGGCGCTGGGGACGCTGATTGACAAATGGACGGCACTGAACCTGGTTTCCAAAGACCAGGAAAAAGCCGCCTCCAAGCTGTTCTCCGCGCTTGAAAAGGAAGAATCTGAATGACCCTTTCCGAACTCTCCCCCAAACAAAAAACCGT
>JAJQAS010000216.1 GCA_021203685.1 Clostridiales bacterium
CGGTGAAGTCCGCATCGAGAAGCAGTTCCAACTCGTACAGCTCCGGTTCGTCGGGCAGCGGCAGTTCCAGATCGTCGGATAGCTCCACCTCCGGCAGCTCCAGCTCCGGCACGTCCAGCAGCAGCTCCACCGACAACACTACCTCTGATACCACCACCAACAGCAATACAAATAACAATACTACTGCCGCTGATAACACTACCACCGATAACACCACTGCCGATAGCACCACTACCGGTAACACCACCGATAACGCCGCCGACAGCACCACCGATAACACTACTGACGACACTACCGATGACAGTGGAAAGGAAGAGACCGAAGATCCATCTGATTCCGACACCGGTTCTGACACCAACCCCGACGAGAGCGCCGAGTAAGTAACATATCCATTTTCCCCTGGCGAAGCCCCTTTGCCAGGGGATTTCCATGACGAACAACACAGGAGGACACCATGGAACACTACAGCGAAGCCAGAGAGCGCCTTTACGCCGTCGCTCCCGCAGCGGTACGGGAACTTTTTGACCGAAAATCGGTGCGGGCCTTCCAGAACCGGCCCATTGACCCCCAGGCGAAGGAGCTGATTTTGTGCGCGGCGGCGGAGGCCCCCAGCGCCGGGTGCCAGCAGCTTTACACCGTGCTGGACATCACCGACCCGGCGCTGAAAGAGCGGCTGGCAGTCACCTGCGACAACCAGCCCTTCATCGCCCGGGCGCCGCTGGTGCTAATCTTCTGCGCGGACTGCAAAAAGTGGCTGGACTGCTACGAGGCGGCGGGCTGCGACCACCGACAGCCGGGGGTGGGCGACCTGTTGCTGGCGGTGGTGGACGCCTCTGCGGCCGCCCAAAACGCCGTCACCGCCGCGTGGAGCCTGGGTGTGGGTTCCTGCTACATCGGGGACATCCTGGAGCAGTACGAGCAGCACCGGGCGCTGCTGAACCTGCCCGACTACGTGCTCCCGGCGGCCATGGTGGTCTTTGGCTACCCCACGGAGCAGCAGCTCCGGCGGCCCAAGCCCCTCCGGTTCGACCAGGGGTACACCGTCAGTGAAAACACCTACCCCACAGAGCGGGACTGCCCGGGGATGCTGGACCAGCGCCGGGGCGAGCTGGACTACGAGACCTGGACGGCCCGGTTCTGTGACCGCAAGTACAACTCCGATTTCTCCAGAGAGATGACCCGCTCTGTGGAGCAATACCTGAACCAGTACCGCTGAGCGGAGAAACGTCCCCGCCAACCGGCAAACGGGCAATCGTATGACATATTTTTGGGAGTTTTCAAAAAATTTATGGTTGCCTCTTTCCAAACAGGAGAAAATGGTTTAGAATAGCCTTGTGAAGAATGTGTATCAGCAGCTGCGGCTGCACACGGAACAGAACACGATCAAAAAAAACAATACTTGAGGAGCTGGTAACTATGGCAACACCCCAATACAAACGTGTCCTGCTGAAGATCAGCGGCGAGGCCCTGGCCGGGGACAAAAAGCAGGGACTGGATTTTGATGTGATCGGCGAGGTCTGCAACGCCATCAAGGACTGCCTGGCGCTGGGCGTCCAGGTGGGTGTGGTCGTCGGCGGCGGCAACTTCTGGCGGGGCAAAAAGGACGGCGGCGAGAACATGGTCCGCGTCCGGGCCGACCACATGGGGATGTTGGCCACCACCATCAACGCCCTGGCCGTGGCCGACGTGCTGGAGCAGAAGGACGTGCCCGTCCGGGTGCAGACCGCCATCGAGATGCGGGCCATTGCCGAGCCTTATATCCGCTCCCGGGCCATTCGCCACCTGGAAAAGGGCCGGGTGGTCATCTTCGGCTGCGGCACCGGCAACCCCTTCTTCTCCACGGACACGGCGGCGGTGCTGCGGGCGGCGGAGATCGACGCGGACGTCATCCTGCTGGCCAAGAACGTGGACGGCGTCTACACCGCCGACCCGGTGCTGGACCCCACCGCCACCCGCTACGATTCCATCTCCTACGACGAGGTGCTGAAACAGCACCTGGGGGTGATGGACTACACCGCCACCTCCCTCTCCATGGACAACCACATCCCGGTGCTGCTCTTCGCCCTCAAGGACCCCCAGAACATCGTTCGGGCGGTGATGGGGGAGAAAATTGGCACGGTGGTCAGCTGACCGAAGTTGAGTTTAACTGATGATTCCTTTTGCGCGGCCCCGTGGAAAAACCCCTCCGCCACCGCCTAAAGGCGGCGGCCCTCCTCCCCTTTCAGGGGAGGCAAGAGGGGTGGTCAGTTGAGCAAGGTAGTTCTTCGTGAGGAGCTTGTGCTAGGATGGATGAAATTTCTGACAAAATAGAAAGCAATATTCTACTAGCCACTTGTTCAGAGCCACCAAGCTAACAGCTAATAGCTAATAGCTAACAGCTAACCAACAGGGCCAATTCAATCGAATAACCAAGAAACAAAATTTCAGCCAAAGGAGGCAGAACTATGAACGATTTCGCAAAAGAATACGACGCCCGCATGGAAAAAACCATCCGCTCCGTGGAGGGCGACTTCGCCGCCGTCCGGGCGGGCCGGGCCAACGCCCAGGTGCTGGACCGCATCACCGTGGAGTATTACGGCACCCACACCCCTCTGAACCAAGTGGCTTCCATCTCCTCTCCCGACCCCCGGCAGTTGCTCATCCAGCCCTGGGATCGCTCTCTGCTCAAGGCCATTGAGAAGGCCATCAACACCTCCGCCTTGGGCATCAACC
>JAJQAS010000242.1 GCA_021203685.1 Clostridiales bacterium
ACCTATAAAAGGGCATACACAAACCTATTTGTCCTTGACATGGGGTACACTTTATATCCGGCTCCCTCTCTTTTTATAAACGTTTGCCCGGCTCCGCCATACCCCATGTCGCTATGCGGCCTGGGGCGGTGGCAGAGCGCAGGCTTCCTTTATTATTCGCTCAGACAGTTTTCTTGTCGCGAATCAGGTTGCGCATAGCGCCAAATTGTTCGTCCCCAACTGTGGAGTCCACCTCATTGTTCACACTGCACCTGAAATTGCAGCCGCCCAGATACAGGACGAACTCATTGGTGAGCTTGCTTTCGTAGTGGCGTTTCTTCGCATTCAGCACTTTGTACATAGATTCGGTGAGCCGAATGCCCTCAATATCTTCATAGAAGCACTCTGCCGTATACTCATTGTAGACCAGACCGGTGGAGATATCCACATCGCCGGAATACACCAGCACCTGATTCTCCGTAAATGCGTAGACGGTATATTCCTGAAGCATGGCGCGAATTTTTCCATCTGATCCAATTTTCTTGACGAGAACAGGGTCGTACTCGGTGCCGTCCTTTCGTTTCCCGAAAATCAGGTTGCGCAGAGCTTTGAACACGCCAAATTTGTTCGACTGCTTGGCGGAATATTCTCTGGCGTTGGCGAAACTGCTGTCCGGGGATTTGCCGAAACCGATCAGTACCAGCGGAGGGATCAGGCTGATCTGATCCCTGTCCAGGTTCAGTTTTTCCATTCCGCGTTCACGCATGACAGTCTTTTGCTTCTTCCATGCGGCATCCACTTCGTCCTCATGGGCAAAGTTTGCAAAAATGGACATGAGAAATTCTACGAGTATGGCTATCAGGCCAATTAAAACAAGTAAAAATCCGATACCAGTCCAGCAGAAGACAATGCCAATAACAATCAGGATGCCAGGCCACCTGGATTTCCTGCCCAAAAAGTATTCCCGGATATGATTGGTATTCACATCGGTCGTTCGACGACCGGAACCGCCGTAGTTCTCAGACCCGCCTGACGTGTAAGAACCGGGGTTGTAGGCGCCCTGCGTGCCTCCGTAGTTCTCAGAACCGCCCGGCGTGTAAGAACCAGGGGTGTAGGAGCCCGGGGTATAAGCATCCTGTGCGCCGGACCCAGGGGTGTAGGAGCTCGAATCTCCGGGGACATAGCCTCCGTCGGCCTGGACCGGAGCCTCTTCCGGCACCGGTTGCCCGCAGACAACACAGAATTTGGCGTCCTTCTCCAGGACGGCTCCGCAGTTAGGACATTTCATGATGTTTCCTCCATCTCTCTTTATTTCAAAAAAGCTGGCAGCCGCGTGAAACGGCAGACGGTCAGCCTTTCTGACATGATTATACCGCCCTTCCCTCAGGCGAACTTCGGCAGGACTACAGGTCGTCCGATTTTGCAACGCCCGGTGTTGTGTACATCTTCTGATCCTCCTGACCGCGCAGAAACAGCTTAAGAGCACCCATTTGTTAGATGTTGAGTTCCATCCGGTTTGCCACGAAAAGTTCGCTTTTCGACATTTTGTTGCAAAATGCTTCAAAATCTGTAAATATTATACATGGTTCTCAATCGCATGTCAAGCGCCAGTATCATAATGGGCCAACTTTACCACAGGCACAGCAAGGATTTCCGCCGTGCGTAGCCCACGATTTTCCCTCTTTCTCCAAATAAACAATTTGCTCATTGATAAACTTCGAGACCCTCTGATTGATACCGCGCCATTGCTCGAAATAAGCTATAATAGCAACAAGGAACGGCAACGGGCGCAAACGGAACTTCTGGCCGCGTCTCCCAGCACGCAGTTCCATAACCACAAAGCAGAACGAGCTTGTCAATATAAGCTGGGAGAATCTTCTTTTTCGTCTTTTCATAATCTTCCCGGAAGCGCAAATACTACCTCTGCGACACAATTCAGGGAGCGCAGCACAACAGCTGTAGCTGCCGTGACCCAAATTTGGAGGTAGAGAGATATGAAAGCGACTGGAATTGTACGGAGGATCGACGACCTGGGCCGTGTGGTCATTCCCAAGGAAATTCGGCGGACCATGCGTATCCGGGAGGGCGACCCGTCACAGATGACATTGCAGCCGTGGCAGCGGTTCTGCTTCGCCTTGTTGGAGCTGGCGAAAAGGCGGGGATGGAAATAGTACATAGCAGAGCGCTCTGCTCTCATCTTTCATCAGCCGCAAGGCCGCCGGATTCCGGCGGCCTTCCATTTTATCAATTTTACAAAAATGGTAAAATTGATTTGACGATTGAGACGATTGCGAATATAATATCATTTATAGAACTTTTTGTCGAAAATCAGGCGGGAGATAGCCCGCTTACACTTGAGGGAGAACGAACTATGATCACCGGAGAACTGAAAAACAAAATCGACGGCCTGTGGGACATCTTCGCCGCGGGCGGTCTGGTCAACCCCCTGGATGTCATCGAGCAGGTCACCTACCTGATGTTCATCCGGGACCTGGACGACACCGACAACCTCCGGGCCAAAGAGAGCGCCATGCTGGGCCTGCCCTACACCAGCATTTTCGCGGGAGAGGTGGAAATTGGCGACCGCAAGATCCCCGGCGAGCAGCTCAAATGGTCGGTGTTCCGGGACTTCCCGGCGGGGCGGATGTACAACGTCATGCAGGAGTGGGTGTTCCCCTTCATCAAGGGCCTCCACGGGGACAAAAACA
>JAJQAS010000228.1 GCA_021203685.1 Clostridiales bacterium
TGCTGCGGCGGGTGCTGGGGATGCTGTGCCGGGTGGCCCTGCGGACGGCGGTGGGGGGCGGCGTTCTGGCGGCGCTGGCCCCCTTCGGCGGCGCGCTGGGGCTGCACCTGGGGGTCAACTTGGGCAACGCGCTGGTCATCGGGGTGCTGGGCGCGCCGGGGCTGGGGCTGCTGCTGCTCAACTGGCTGGTCAGGTAACAATTAGCAATTAGCAATGTGCAATTATGGTTATTCTTTTGACTCATCCTTTTCGGTGATTCCAGCGCGAAACCCCTCCGCCACCGCCAAAGGCGGCGGCCCTCCTCCCCTTTCAGGGGAGGCAAGAGGGGTGGTCGGTTGTCGAGTGGTAGTTCTTCGTGGAAAACCTGTACTATACTGGACAAAAATACCGATGAAACAGCAAACACTATCTAAACGAATAGCTAACAGCTATCATTCTTCCGGCGGTTGAGTTCTTTTCCCCAATTCGTCAGGTTTTTCTGCCGGGGGGCTGGAAATTTGGCGTGGCTTCGATTATACTATAAAATACAGAAAAAAAGCGCCCCGACGCCCGGGGCGCAAGGAATATCGAGGTAACCGCTATGTTAAAAATAGGAACCGTTGGAACCGGCGCCATCACTGAGCAGATGCTCCGCGCCATGGCCCAGGTGGAGGGTGTGGAGTGCGCCGCCATCTGCTCCCGCAGCCAGGAGCGGGCCACCCAGTTCGCCCAGAACCACCAGATCCCCCTGGCGTTCAGCTCTCTGGAGGAGATGGTGCAGAGCAGCGACATCAACACTGTCTATCTGGCCTCCCCCAACAGCCTCCACGCCGCCCAGGCCCTCCAGGCCATCGAGGCGGGGAAGCACGTCATCTGCGAAAAACCCCTGGCCACCACCGCCGCCCAAGCCAAAGAGGTCTTTCAGGCCGCACGGGCCAGAGGGGTCTTCGTGTTTGAGGCCGTCTCCACGTTGTATATGCCCAACTTCCTCCGCTGCGCCGAGCTGGTGCAGGAGGTGGGCCAGGTGAAGAACGTGGTGTGCAACTACACCCAGCGTTCCAGCCGCTACAGCGCCTACCTGCGGGGGGAGCACATCAACGCCTTCGACCCGGAGATGGAGGGCGGCGCGCTGAACGACCTGGGAGTCTACGCCGTCCACGCGGTGGTGTGGATGCTGGGCCGTCCCCGCGGGGTCACCTACTTCCCCATCCGGGGCAAAAACGGAGTGGATGTGTCCGGGATGCTGACGCTGGAGTACCCCGACCTGAAGGTGGAGATTTTCTGCGCCAAAAATTGCGCCCGGGGCAGCAGCTTCCTGCTCCAGGGCACCGCCGCCACCCTGCGGGTGGACGGGCCGCTGAACACCTTCGGCCAGTGCTCGCTGGACACGGCGGGGCGGAGCCAGCCCTTCCAGCTCCAGGACAACGACAAACGGCTGGCCTACGAGATGGCCGCCTTCCGGGAGGCCATCGACGGCGGGGACAAAGACCTGTTTGAGCAGATGGCGGTGCAGAGCATCGAGGTGGCCACCGTGCTGGAGCAGGCACATAAGAATTGCCGGTAAATTTGTTCAAAACGCAGAGGAACCCCTGGCGCGGTGCCAGAGGTTCCTTTTTTGTGGTTTTTGTGGTTTTTAGCCTTTTCTCAGGAGAACAGGGCGAAAAACCCGTGCATTGCTCATTGCACATTGCTAATTGTTAATTGGCCTTCCCTTTCCGCAGCGCGGCGCGAACAGTCCCCTGTGGGTCCTTCACCAGCAAAATCACCAGCCAGACCACCAACGCCAGCGCCACCACGGAGAGGCCCAGATAGGCGTCGTTGAGCATATCCGCCGGGGCGGGGGTGAAGTAGTCCGCCCCCAGTTCCATGTACTCGAAGACGGCGTCGGCCAGCCACATTAGCGACGCACCCCAGAACAGAAAGCACAGCGGCGCCAGGTTCCAGCGGCTGTCCGACTGGCCGTACCACTTGACCGTGGCAAAAACCGCCGCAAAGACGGTGATGAGCAGAGTCATGGGCGATTACCGGGCCAATTCGGCGCCGTCAGCGCGCTTGAGCAGCATCGTGGCGCAGGTCACCAGCACGGCCCAGACGGCGGTGACGATGACCGCCATGGTGACGCCCACCGAGGCCATCTCCTGGAACATCTCCGCCATGTCCGCCGGGTTGCCCGCCGCCGTCAGGAAGGGGAACCAGGGCGTGACCTCGCCGTGCCAAACGTGTTCAAAGGCCAGCAGCAGCACGCCGCCCCAGAGCAGATAAGTCAGCCATTTGAGCTTCCGGCTCCAGGGGAGGGGGTTCTGCTCCGCCAGAGCGGCGTGGTCGCCGGAGAGGGTCAGGCGCTGGGCCTTCTTCTGCTCGGCCAGCTCCAGGCTGTGGGCGGCGATGGTGACGACAGCGGCTTCCGCCGCGGGAACTAAAAAGCAAGCCATAGTGTGTACCTCCAATTTCAGAGTGCGTTTTTACCGCCTATATTATATCGGAGAACCAAATGAGCGCGCAACCCCCCGGCAGGGATAAATCCAATGAGCAATGTGCAATTTGCAATGAGCAATGGGTGGGTTTGCAGCCGTGGAGGTCATGGGAGAGCGCTGGAAAAAAACGCAAAAATCAGCGCACCACCGTGCCGCGAACCACACCGTAAGTGTAGGGGCGGCCCTTGTGTCAAGAGACACATGGGTAACACCTGTGAAGAGACA
>JAJQAS010000288.1 GCA_021203685.1 Clostridiales bacterium
TCTCACGCAAGTCTTCTTTTGTTTTTTCACTGTCTACTTGACAGGGGGCACTTCATACACGGCGCATGGGGCATTTCATAGATGACATACTCAATGCCGCCCATCTTTCCGTCCTCCCAGCGGAGCTGGTGCCGCTCCAGATAGCCGCACTGTTCCAGTTCCTGCAAGGTCTTGACGATGGAATCCTTGCCCTCCTTGCAAATAGCCACCAGCCCCCGGACGCTGTAATCCCAGCTTTCCGGTAGGCTCAGGCAGAGGGACAAAAGGCCCTTTGCCTTCAGCGTCAAGTTCTGGTCTCTCAGGTGGTAGTTGCTCATAGTCGTATAGTTGGTATTTTTCTCAACGCGAAATACTGGCATTTTTTATCTCCTGTCTCCCTTGCGGCGGTTGTGCTTGCGGTAGGGGCAGCGCTTGTAGCGGCACCGGACGCCCCGCCTCCCGTGGATGTGAACCCGGCAGAACCGGCAGTTGGGAAATTTCCCGTCACGACTCTTGTCGTACCAGACTTTGGCTTCATCGTCCAGGGCAAAGCCGTCCTTGGTGTAATCCCGTTTTTCCATCATCTTAGCATTCCTCCAATCTGGATTTGGGCAAAAAGAAAGAGCGTATATCTGCTCCATGTTGGGCGACATACGCTCTATGTAGGTCTTTACAGAAAGCGGTTGCTTTCTGATTTGCGGTCAGAATAATTCCGAAATAACGTTAAATGCTCCCTATTTTATCACTATCTTTTGTGTTCTTATTATGACACCACCGTCCTTATGCACAGTAGACTTTGAGATTCCAAACTCCTTCGCAGCCATCCGCACGGTGGCCCGATTCTCGATGATATACCGGGCCACCGCCGCAGCCCGCTCCTCCATATCCTGCTTCATGGCAACCACTCCAGACCGCCGGGCGAAATGCCCGGCTGTTGGAGCCTATGAAGGGAAGGGTTGTTTTATGCCCGATGCGGCTGTTCAGGCTGCACACAAAGGAGTGGCGCCTCGTAGTTTTCCCTGATATACAGCAAATTGCACAAATATACCTTTACAAGCCATAGGTCATATGTCATATTGTGTGTATACTGATACCAATGAAAAGGATAGGATTTCTATTCATTGCAAGAGTGTCACCCTGAAGTGGAGGGATGCGCATGTACGCACACAAACGAAAGTCGGACAAAAAAACCAGGACTGGGGGCAACACTGCCAAAATGTTGCGCATCTCTGTCTTTTAGCAGCCAGCAGACTGAGGCTGGAAAGCCTGGCAAAGCTGATCGGGCTTCTGCATGATTTTGGAAAAGGCACACAGGACTGGCAGGACTATTTGTTCGACATCGGGCACAAACACCCGCCCCATGCGGCGCTGGGCGCGCTCTACGCCTGGCGGCGCTGGGGAGAATCGGAACAGGACGTGAAAAAGCGGCGCACCGCCCAACTGATTTCTCTTTGTATTGCCGGACACCACGCCGGGCTGCAGGACTGTCTGAATAAGGCCGGGGAATCTCCCTTTTTAGACGATTTGCAGAAGCAATCAGAAGCGTATTACCAGGAGGCTCAGGGGAATTATTACGCAGAAGTTGCTTCTGCTGCAGAACTGGATGAGCTATTCTGCGCCGCCTGCCAGGAGCTGGACGCATTTGGACTGAGGAACCGCCCTTTTCCCTGGGGGATGCTGGCCAGGCTGCTGCTGAGCATCCTCGTGGACGCGGACAGATGGGATTCCGCCTGCTTTGAAAACGATGAGGATCCCTTTGCGGCGTCACAGAAAGCGCTGCCCGATTGGACAGTCTTTTGGCAGAGCTGGAGCAATATCTTGAGCATCCTGAGTGCTTTCCCAAACAAGGAGCGCTGGCTGAGACCCGGTGGGCGGTATCTGAGTGGTGCAGGGCCGCGGGCAGTGCCGGTCCTGGCATTTACACCCTGTCTGTTCCCACCGGAGGGGGCAAAACCTATTCCAGCCTGCGGTTTGCCCTGGCACAGGCCCAGGAAAACGGGATGCAGCGCATTTTTTACATCATTCCCATGAACACCATCCTCGACCAGAACGCGAAGGACATTCGGAAGGCACTGCACGATTACCCCTCCATCCTGGAGCACCACTCCAACGTGGTGCTGGAGGACGAAAAGGAGGACAAACGCCATCGCAGGCTGACCGAGCGCTGGGACAGCGACATCATTTTGACCAGTCTGGTGCAGTTCCTGGACGCACTGTTTCAGGGTGGGAACAGCAAGGCGCGGCGGATGCACCGGCTCACCCACTCCGTTCTGATTTTCGACGAAATTCAGGCGCTGCCCAAAAAGTGCCGTGGTCTGTTCCGGGAGGCTGTCAAGTTTCTGGTGTGCTATTGCCACTGTACGGTGCTTCTCTGCACCGCCACCCAGCCGAATTTGAGATTGAAAGCCAGGGAGCTGGTTCCAGACCCGGGCGCGCTGTATCAGCGATTGAAGCGGGTGGAGTACCTGCCCCAGCTGCAGCAGCGCACCTACCAGGACGCCGCCGATGACATTGCGGCAATGGTGTGCGAAAAACGTTCCGTTCTCACCATTGTCAACACAAAACCCGCCGCCTGGCACGTCTACGAAGGGGTCTTCCAGCGGCTAAACGCATCCGGTTATTGTTTTACCGAGATTCAACAGGGGCTTTCGGATGAGGAGTTGAAAGCCCGCGCAAAAGCGTGCCCCCCGGGGGAGGTCCTTTGCGTCCATCTCTCCACCCTCATGTGTCCCATGCACCGGAAAGAGGTTCTGCGCTGGGTCAAGGCGTGGCTGAATGAGCGCAAGCTGGTCTGCTGCGTCTCCACTGCCCTCATCGAGGCCGGCATCAACGTCTCCTTCCCCGTGGTCGTGCGCAGCCTTGCTGGAATACCCAGCATCATCCAGGCAGCAGGGCGCTGCAACCGGAACTTTGAATGGGAGTTGGGGCAGGTTTATCTGTGGAACCTGGCGGATGAAGAGCTCGGAAGCCTGCCGGACATTCGGAAGGGGAAGGATTTCACTCAGAGCCTGCTGGGGAACGGAACGCTTGCCTACCGCCTGGACAGCCTGGAGATTGTAGACGCCTACTTCAAAAAAGAGAGAAGCGACAGCCAGACACAGGAAGAGGAAAACTATCCTTACCCAGATTGGAAGACCGACCTGGTCACCATGCTTTCAGACAACCGAGACTGCACAAAGTCCGGACAGCCGCTGCCGAAGGGCCTCAGCAAATGGCTCCTCCAGAGTTTCCGCGCCGCCGGTGAGGCGTTTCATGTCATCGACCAGCAGACCAAACCCGTGCTGGTTCCCTATGGCAAAGGCGCAGAACTGATACAAATGCTGGAAAGCAACCACACCATGCAGGAGGAAATCGCCTGCCTGAAACAGGCCCAGCTGTACAGCGTCAACCTGTTTGACCAGATTTATGACCGGCTGGCGCGGGAGGGAGCGCTGCGCCCTCTGGGAGAGACCGGCGTGGTGGCGCTGCAGGCAGAGAATTACAACGCCTCTGGCGGGGTCAGCACCGAACCGAAAGAATTGGAACTGCTCACTTACTAAACACATAAAAGGAGGCATCTGCCATTGAAAGTGAGAAATCAAATTGAATACACTGTCTGGGGCTGTTACGCGCTGTTCAGCGACCCGGTCACCCGCATGGGCGGCGAAAAATGCAGCTACATGGTGCCCACCTACCAGGTGCTGAAAGGCATCACCGAGAGCATCTACTGGAAACCATCCATAATTTGGGTGGTGGATGAGGTGCGCATCATGAAACCCATCCGCACGGAATCCAAAAGCATCCGCCCCATCAGTTATTCAACAGAGCTGAACCACTTTAGCTATAAAAAGCCGAAGAACACCCTGTCGATTTACAATTACCTGGCGGATGTGTCCTATCAAGTGCGTGCCCATTTTATCTTCAATGAAAATCGCCGCTCAGACCTGGGGCAGGATTTCAACGAGAACAAGCACCACAACATTGCCAGACGCATGGTGGAAAAAGGCGGTCGCCGGGATATTTTCCTGGGCACGCGGGAGTGTCAGGGGTATGTGGAGCCGTGCGTTTTCGGCAGCGGTGAAGGGTTTTACGACCATTACGGGGAACTGAGCTTTGGCGTTATGTTTCACGGGTTCGACTACGCGGACGAGACGGGGGAAGGCGCATTGGCTACCCGATTTTGGAACGCGAAGATGTCGGACGGTGTCATCCGGTTCCCTGCGCCCTGGGACATCCCGGAGGAGATGAAGCAGACTGTGCGCCGCCCGGTGCGGATCAGGCAATTCAGCAAAGAATTGGGGAACTTCTCCGGGCTGGAGGAAGAATCCCTCCGGCAGGAACTGGCCGAGATAGAGGGGGACGTGTAAATGGGATGGATGCAAAAGCTGTGCGAAGCGTATGACGTCGGGATCGTCAGCGACCAGCGCAGGGAAAAAACACCTCTGGTTTCCGTGGGGTTTGTCCGAAAAAGCGTAAAATACCACATCATTCTGACAATGGATGGGCAGTTTGTCTCTGTGGATGAACCAAAGGAGAAGCGGAACGAAAACGACAAAAAGGTTCAGTCGCCAATACTGGAGATCCCCAGCACACCCCAGGCGGAAAGTCGAACCGGAACCCAGGCAGCGCCCTATCCTCTGTCGGAGGGACTAAATTATCTGGTCTACGAGGACGAGCGTAATCGAACTCGGTTTGAGGCTTACATGGAGCAGCTAAAAGCGTGGTGCGACCAGCCGGACGCCCCGGCCTGCCTGCAGGCGGTTTATGCCTATCTGGACAAACACACCCTGCTCTCCGATTTGAACACCCAGCCGAATTTGAAGGTAAGTTATTACAAAGATTCGGAAAATCATCAGGGGGAAGGAACTGACTGGAAGGCGATGGTCTGCTTTTCCGTCCAGTCCCAGGACATGACCTCAGATGACCTCTGGCGGCGGGACGATATAAAGGAGAGTTGGAGCCGGTATTATATGCAGCATCTGCCGGGAGAGGAAAAACTCTGCTATGTAGAGGGCAAAGTCCTTCCTGTCACGACAAATTATCCCAAGGTACAGGGGAACGCAAAGCTGATTTCCGCAAAGGACGCCACTTTCCCATTCAAATACAAGGGGCGTTTTACTGCCGCCCACAGTGCAGCCCGTATCAGCACCAGCGCCATGATTCGCGCCCACAATGCCCTTTCATGGCTGATCAAACGCCAAGGATTGGAAGAATACGACATGACTTGGGTGGTCTGGAACACCAACGGCGCAAAAATGCGTGTTCCTGTGGATGATGCAAATTCGTTTGTATATCAGTTGGATGATGCAAGTGACTTAGCGGAAAAAGACGAGTACGATGAATATGACGATGAATATGAATACGAGGATGAAAACAGCAAACCAACTGTTGATACATTTGATGGATACGCCGAGCAGGTAAACCAAGCGGCGCTTGGTTATGAGTATGACCTGGTGCGCTATGATACAGAGCGGGTCAACTATGTTTGCATCCTTGGACTGAGAAAGCCAACGCTGACCGATGGACGGTTATCCATTTCCTATTACCAGGAATGTCCCGGCAACGACTATGTGGAGCGGCTGGCGGACTGGCGCTTACACTGCTGCTGGTGGGGCCGCTATAACCCAACTACAGAGACAAGGGAAATCACAACACCTGTCCCAACGAAGATCGCAATCGCTGTGATGGGGCGCAATGCTGTAGAAATCGCACAGGGAAAGAAAAAAGGTGGTTCTAAGGACACTGACCCGCAAGAAACAAAGCGTATGCGCCAGTTGATGTCTCAGTTGATGATGTGCATTGTAGACAAGCAGCCGCTGCCCCCAAGCCTGGTAAACAGCGCCTTTTATCGGTGCTGCAACCCGCTGTCGTTTACCGGCGAAAAGGAAAAAGGGTGGGACAGGAACGGGTGGAACCAAAGCGTCAACACCACTTGCGCCCTGATTTCCTGTTTCCAAAAACGCGGGAGCAACGAGGTATTTCCGCCGGAACTGCAAACCGCCTCCCGGAACCGGGATTATTTGTATGGCAGGTTGCTCGCTGTTGCGGATTTGATGGAGGAACAGGTGATGAAGCGTCAAAAGGACAGCTCCACGGACAAACCCCGTCCCACCAACGCGATTCGTCTGACACAGCGATTTGCCCAGCGTCCCTTTGACACCTGGCAGATGATTCATGAAAAGCTACTCCCCACTTTTCAAACTGCGGGCGAGGAGGCCAAACGTTACCAAATCGCCTTTGAGGAAATCGAGGGTCTGTTTTTGGAGAATGAGAGGGTTCAAAAAGACCCGCTCTCTATGGCGTTCTTGCAGGGCTATTCCAGCCAGCGACAGGCGTGGTTCACAAAAAGGGAGAAGGGCGGAAACAAACCGGAAGAGGCGATGGAGCCGATTTTGTACGAAGTTCCGACCAGCCGCTCTCAGCTTTACGGCTGTCTGTTGGCCATTGCAGACCGGGTCGAACTGGAGGCCAGCGACGGCGAACGGCTTGGAAGCACCAACGCCATGCAGATGATGCCGACGTTTGCCGCAAGACCCCATAAGAGCTGGGGTCATCTGCATGACAATCTGCTCCCCTATCTGGAAAAGCTGAGAGAGAAATCCGGTTATTACCAGTCTTTGATTGGCAAAGTGGAAGCGCAGTTTTCTCAGGCAGACCGGGAATCGACCGAGCCGCTGGACAGCAGCTACCTCCACGGCTATTACGGGATGCTCCGCACTTTCTACCGGAAAACACAGTACCTCTGGACTCCGCAGCCCTGGCAGGAGACCGCCGAAGACCCGCGGAGCCTCTGGTATGGCCGGATGCTGGGCGCGGCAGAATGGCTGGAGCGGCGGATGCTGCTCATCCGGGCAGGCGGCGTGCCAGAAAACGTGGAGCAGCGCGCCACCAACGCGCTGCGCTATATGGCGGCCTTTGCCCGTCAACCGGCGACTACTTGGGCATATCTGAAAGTCAAGCTCCAGCCCTACCTGCGGTATGGGGCGGAGCGCACAGCCGCCAGCACCCTGATGGAACAGCTGGAAGAACAGATCTCACAGAACGGTTGGGACAACAACGCACCCCTGAACAGCAGCTATCTGCATGGTTACTATGCGGAACGAAACAGAAAAGGAGAATGATGATTATGAGTACTCTGACCAACAAAATCGACTTTGCACTGGTCTTTACCGTGCGCAACGCCAACCCCAACGGCGACCCCTTGGGCGGGAACCGCCCCCGTACCACCCTGGAGGGCCTGGGCGAGGTCTCCGATGTCTGCCTCAAGCGCAAGCTCCGCAACCGGCTGATGGACGAGGGGCAGAGCATCTTCGTCCAGTCGGATGGCCGCCGTGCGAAAGGAGATACCTTCCGCTCCTTAGAGGAACGAGCTGACAGTATCGAGGAATTATACAATATGCGGCCCAAAAAGAAAGGAAACTCGAAAGCCAAAGGAAAGGCCAAAGAGAAAGTCGAATCCCCCGAATGGACGGAAGAGGATTATGCGAAGCTGGCCTGCGCCACCTGGTATGATGTCCGGGCCTTTGGGCAGGTCTTTGCCTTTAAAAAAATGGAGAACAAGGAAACGGATTCCTTATCTGTCGGCGTGCGCGGCCCCGTCAGCATCCAGCCGACATTCAGCGTGAAACCCGTAGAAATCACCAGTATGCAAATCACGAAATCTACGAATCTCCAGACCCAGACGGAAGACAATTCTGATAAAAAAGGTTCTGACACTATGGGCACAAAGCACCGGGTGGACTTTGGCGTCTACGTGACCTATGGCAGCGTCAGTGCGCAGCTTGCAAAGTATACAGAGTTCAGCGACGAGGACGCACTGCTGCTGAAAGAGGCCCTGCGCACCCTCTTCCGCAACGACGAATCCGCCGCCCGCCCTGCCGGAAGCATGGAGGTGGTCAAGCTGGTCTGGTGGCAGCACAACTGTCCCAACGGACAGTATTCCTCCGCAAAAGTACACCGCACCCTCCACGTCTCCTCCGATGAGACAGAGACCGTGTCTGTGTACACCGAGGATTTGCCGGGCCTGACGCCGGAGGTCCTGGATGGCGAATGACGATTCGGATTTTCTGATGTTGTCCGGGCTAAAGCATTTCCAGTTTTGCCGCAGGCGGTGGGCGCTGGTTCATGTCGAGCAGCAGTGGGAAGAAAACGCCCTGACTTTGGAGGGGCATTATATGCACGAGCGGGTCCATGACAACAGCTTCACAGAGGCGCGGGGCGCCGTGTTGCTCTCCCGGGGGATGCCCGTCCGCTCCCAGGCACTAAAACTCACCGGCGTGTGCGATATGGTAGAGCTGTACGCAAAGCTGAAGCACCTGCTGCTGAAGGAAATTGATGAAGAAAAAGACAGTTTGCGTTTCTACTCACTGGGTAATCACTACAAAGGCAAAGTGGAACACTTTGGGGTATATCGCGGACTGCAGGTAGATGAGCCATTGATTCTATAATTCTTTACACGGCAATGAAGAAAAGCCAGTTGTGCGAACCAAAAGCGTGCATATATTTTGCGGGAGATTCGCACCGGGTTTTATTTGGTTTGATATGGCGCAGATGGGGTTTTTCACTATTTTTGATTCTGTGCTTTTTGGTTTTTTGCTGTTTTCCACAAAAAAGCGGTGCGCATATACTCCGATTTTAGGAGTATTTGCTGTCGAGGCCCATGCGGGCCTCGTGGATTGAAATCTCGCTGAATCACTGGAATACTTCTGCCCATAGGCCCCCCTTCGCGGGAGACGTGAGTAAAAATAGGGATACCATTTCCTTTTCTTTATTACTTGCTGATTTTTACGTTCTTCTTGCTGCTCCAGGCTGCGTAATAATTCGTTCCGGAAACGGTCTTATAAGCTCGCACCCGGACATAATATTTCTTTCCCTTCGTCAAGCTGGAAATGGTCTTGCTGACCGTCTTGTAGCTGCTGACGGTGACCGTTTTATAGCTGGAAAAACTGCTGCTGGTGGAGTACTGGATCTGATACCCACTGGCCTTGGTGTTTTTCTTCCACTTGACCGTCATCTTCCTGGTTTTGACGTTTTTCAGGCTGGAGATACTCACCCCCGTCAGGCGGACAGTGGTCTTGCCGGTATAGCTGCCCAATGTGCTGCCATAGTAAGGCCGGACGGCATAGATATAGGTGGTTCCGTTGTTGCTCTTGACCGCAGTGTCGCTGTAGCTGACAGTAGAGCCGCTCTTTACCGTAGCGATTTTCTTATAGCTTCCGCTGGAGGTCTTGCGGTAGACATAATAGCCGGAAGCGCCGCTGACTTTGCTCCACTTGACAGTGATGCCGCTGGAGGTGTTGGTCAAACTGGAAATTTTGCCTGCTGTCAGGTATTTAATGCTCAACCCGGTGCCGTTATAGCCGCTGGTGTAGACGGTTCCCGCAGAGTTGATGCAGCGGACAGTATACCTGTACGTTGTGCCGCTCTTTGCCGTGGTATCAGTATAACTGGCAGAGGTGGTGACACCCAGATCCGTCCAGGAACCGGAACCGGTCTTGCGCAACACCTGATACTTCGCTGCGCCGGAAACAGCCTTCCATGTGATCTTCACGCCGGAGGAAGTGTTGGAGACGCCGGTGAGGGTCGGGGTGGCAAACTGCACGGTGACGGTCAGCGTGGCGCTCCCCGCCAGATAGTTGTCGGTCGCCGCCGCCGTGACGGTGATGGTGGCGGTCCCCGCACCCACAGCGGTCACCTTGCCGCTGTTATTTACGGTGGCAACAGCGGTGTTGCCGGATTTGTAACTCAGCGTCCCCTGGGCCGAAGCAGTGATCTGGGCGGTCTTGCCCACCACCACGCTGGAGGAGTTCACACTGGCGGTCACAGTCTGTTTTGCTTTGTTGATGGTGAAGTCGGCTGTAACAGTTCCGGTGTAATTGCCGATGCCTGTCACCGTGACAGTGGCGGTACCCGCGTTGACGTTGTCATCATAGGAAACGGTGAAATCCGTGTCCTCGGTCAGGGGCCTGCCATCCTCATCCTGCACGGTAACAACGGGCGTCTTTGTCTTTCCGTCATAGGTATAGCTGGTAGGAGCGAGGGAGACGGCAAAGGCAGAGAGGTCCAGCGGGGCAATGACAAAGGCGGCGGCAGCGCTACCGCTGTAATTGCCTGTGCCGGTGACGGTAATATCATACGAACCGACATTCACCATGTTTTCCTCATAACCGACCTCGTAATCGATTCCTGCCGTCAGGCTGTCGCCATTGGCGTCCTTCACGGTGATGTCGGGCGTTTGGGCAGAGCCGGTATAGGTCACGCTGTCTGCGGTGACGGTGCAGGTGGATAAGTCGGCTGCCTCAATGGTAAAGGTGGCGCTGGCAATCCCAACGTAATTGCCTATGCCCGTGACAGTGACCGTTGCCGTGCCGGCATTGATGTTGTCACTGTAGGAGACGGTGTAATCGACGCCCTCTGCCAATATCTCGCCGCTCTCATCGACGATGGTAACGTCCGGCTCCTTGACTTCACCATCATAGACGAAGTCGGTCTGGGACACTGTAACAGTGCAGTCAGAGAGATCTGCTGTACCAATGCTGAAGGTGACTTCTGTGGAACCGGTATAATTGCCGGTTCCCGTTACCGTGACGGTGGCGGTGCCAACGCCAACGTTGTCTTTGTAGGAGACAACGTAATCTGTCTCTTCTGTCAAAAGCGTACCACTGGCATCCGTTACCGAAACAGCGGGCTTCTGTTCCGTACCGTCATAGACATAACCGGTGGCGGAGAGCTCGACTGTGCAGGTGGAGAGGTTTTCCGCAGCGATGGTAAATTCAGCACTGACGGCGCCGCTGCAATTCCCGATTCCGGTCACCGTGACAGCATAGGAACCGGCGTTGACCATGTTTTCCTCGTAAGTGACGGTGTAATCCGTGTTCTCGGTCAGGACAGTGCCGTTGGCATCCATCACGGTGACAGCAGGAACCAGCGCAGAGCCGATGTAGGTGGCCTCAGGAACAGTGACGGTGCAGTCAGCGAGGTCGGCTATCTCGATGGTGAAGTCAGTGGAAAGGGAACCAGTGTATCGACCGATCCCCGTGATGGTAACGGTGGCGGTACCCGCGTTGGTGTTGTCGCTGTAGGAGACGGTGTAATCTGTCTCCTCCACCAGAGCGTCTCCCTCCCCGTCGGTCACGGTGACAGCTGGTTCCTTGGCAGTGCCATCGTAAGTATAACTGGTCTGAGACAAGGTGACCGTAAACTCCAACTCGTCAAGGTTGGTAAACAAGGCTGAGAGACCCGTCACACAGCCCCACCCATAATACACATCCCTGCCCTCATCGCCCAGATCCATAGTGCAGCTTTGCAGGACGCTGTACATCTCGTCCACCGTGGCGTCAGGGCAGGCAGTGATCACATAAGTGAAAGCGGCCGTCAGAAAGGCGGCGGCCATGGAGGTGCCGCTCTTGGACGTAGTGCCGCCGCCGGTGCAGGCGCTGATAATGGAATCGCCCGGCGCGCAGAAGTCGATCTCCTCGCCGTAGTTGGAGAAGCTTTCGGCAAAGCTTCCATCGGATTGGATGGCGGAGACGGCGATGGACAGCTCACTGGCGGCTGGGTAGTACACATCTGTTTTGTAATTCCCGGCAGCACAGCAAACAGGGACGCCAGCGTCATAGGCGGTCTGGATCATTTCGTCCAGATATGTGTAAGCGTTTCCCAATGTGTTTACGTTTTTAACGCCCAGGCTCAGGTTCATCACGTCTGCCCCGTGTTCCAGGGCATACTGCATGGCGGTCTTGACCAGTGCCAGAGTACCGCTGCCGCTGTCGTTCAAGACCCGCAGCACCATCAGCTCTACGTTGTCCGGGGTACACTCCACAATGATCCCCGCCACGTGGGTGCCATGGCCGTAGGAGTCGGAAAGCTCGGTGGGATCCTCGTCCTCGCCCGCCAGGAAGTCATAGCTGCTGTCCGTGATGGTGCGGCCCTCAAAAAATTCATGGTCCGGGTCGATGCCCGAGTCGATGATGGCCACCGTTACGGTAGCGTTGTCGGAAGACGCGCTGGCCTTCAGCGTGTCCAGCCCCATGTACGTTGTACCCCAGGAATAGGTGGTGGTGGTTTCTTCCTCCCCGTCGGAGAGGAACAGGTCGTCCGCGGTGATGACCTCGTCCACAAAGCAGTTTTCCGCGCCATAGCGTTCCACCAGCTGCTCATAGGCGGCCTGGGTGTCCTCCGCCGTAGCGAATTGCAGAACGTACTCATTGTAGGCAGCGTATTCCAAAATCGTCACTGCGCCATAGTCCTCGGTCAGGCTCTTCGCGGTCAGGAGGATGCGGCAGGTCTGGTAGGGCGCGGTGACAGAGACCGTGCCACTGGACTGGGTCTCCGTCTCGTAGGCGGTGTCCGCAAAGTAGTCCTCTGCCGCAGCAACCGATGAGAAAATCTCATCCTCCTCCGCCTCCGTCACGTCATCGAACACTTCGGATAACTCCGCCGATTCGCCGTCCACTGTGACCTGGTTCCGGCGGGTGTCCACGACGACCTCCTGGAAATAGTCGTCGCTCCAGCTGTCCCGGATCAGCCGGGCGATCTCTGTGGGGTCGTCAACGGTGGTCCATGTGGTTTCCACTGCTTCCTCCCGCTCTTCCGCTGATTCCTCTCCACTGTCCGCCTCTTCAGACGGATCTGCTTCTGCCTCCATCTCGTCGGCTGTCACTGTCTCTTCGGCAGTCGCTTCCGTTTCGTCGGCGTCGGCGTCTTCCTCTTCGTTCGCGGCTGTTTCCGCCACAGCCAGCTGCGCCTCCTCCAGTTCCGCCGCCAGGACAGGCGTGGGCAGACACGTCAGCACCAGCGAACAGACCAGCAGCAGCGCCAACAGGGAATGGATCTTCTTTGACATATGCAATACCTCTTTGACAAAACGGGACAAAAAATAACGTCGGTTTAATTATACACGCCTTTATCAACGGATACAAGAGAAAACCGAATAAAAAAGGGCCTTTCTCTGGGAAAGGCCCCTGCGAAATGTGAAAATACGTGAAATCCTGCTGCGAAAAAGGACTGTGCAGAAGCAGACGGCCCTGTACGGACAGGAACCGGACGCCCCGCTCTCACTGATCGCCGAAGGAAATGCCCAGCATCCGGGCCTCGGTGATGATGTCGTTGTCCAGAGGCACCACCTTGAGTTTCCCGGCTACCTCAGACAGGGGAACGCTGGTGATGGTGCGGTCGTTGATGGCGACCATGCGGCCATACTCGCCCCGGCTGATCATCAGGGCGGCGTAGGTGCCCAGGCGGCTGGAGAGCACCCGGTCGTAGGCGTTGGGCTGGCCGCCCCGCTGCATGTGGCCGGGGACGGTGACCCGGCACTCCTGTCCGGTGGCTTCCTTGATCTGGTCAGCGATCTCATAGGAAATGGAGGGGTAGACCTTGAGCATATCGGCCACCCGGCGCTTGTACTCCTTCTTTTTCAGTTTGGCATCGTCCTTGCTCATGGCGCCCTCGGCCACGGCGATGATGGTGAAGCCCCGGCCCCGCTTGTTGCGCCGCCGGACGGCCTTGATGACGTTTTCGATGTCGTAGGGGATCTCCGGGATGAGGATGATGTCCGCGCCGCCGGCGATGCCGGCGTTCAGGGTCAGCCAGCCCGCCCGGTGGCCCATGACCTCCACAATAAAGCAGCGGTTGTGGGAGGCGGCGGTGGTGTGGACGCAGTCAAAGGCGTTGGTGGCCACGTCCACGGCGCTCTGGAAACCAAAGGTCATGTCGGTGCCCCACAGGTCGTTGTCGATGGTCTTGGGCAGGCCGATGACGTTCAGCCCCTCCTGGCTCAGCAGGTTGGCGGTCTTTTGGGAGCCGTTGCCCCCCAGCACGCACAGGCAGTCCAGCCGGAGGCGGCGGTAGGTGGTCTTCATGGCCTCCACCTTGTCCAGACCGTTCTCGTCCGGCTCCCGCATCAGTTTGAAGGGCTGGCGGCTGGTGCCCAGGATGGTGCCGCCCACCGTCAGGATGCCGGAGAAGTCCAGAGGGGTCAGCACCCGGTAATCCTGATACATCAGGCCCTTGTAGCCGTCCAGGAAGCCGATGATCTCCACCTCGTCGCCGTACATTTGATAGAGGGCCTTGGCAATGCCCCGCATGGTGGCGTTCAGGGCCTGACAGTCCCCGCCGGAGGTCAGCATACCGATTCTTTTCATCTTAAAAGCATCTCCTTTTGACGTTCCTTTTTTGGCCCGCCGAAGGGAGGGTCAATGTACGCCTGTCTCATATTTATCATCATAGCACAAAGATATGAAAAATACAATGTGTTTTTCGTTTCTTTTCCGAGTACCGAAGAAAATTGGGCCGACCATTTGGCGGAAATGGATAAAAACCGCTGCTCCCAGGCAAAGCATTTCAGCGGATCAGAAGGGAACCACTCCCGGTTTTCCGTGGTATAATGGACAAAGATTTAAAAAAGGAGAGAGGAACCATGAACGAGAAAACCCGTATCCTGTGCCGGACCGCCTTGCTGCTGGCCCTGGCCGTCATCAGCCAGTTTTTCAAGAACACCTCGGTGTACATCACCGGCCCCATCGTCAACTGCATTTTGCTCATCGCGGTGCTGTCCTGCGGGCTGGCCAGCGCCGCCGCCCTGTCCGTCATCACCCCCATCACCTCCTGGCTCATCACCGGCAGCCCTGTGATGAGCGCCATGCCGATGATCCCCTTCTGCATCATGGGCGGCAACTTCCTGCTGGTGCTGTGTACCTGGCTGTTCGTGCGGAAAAAGGACTCCAACGCCAGCCTGATTTTGGGGATGGCTGTCGGTTCCATGGTGAAGGCCGCTTTTATGGCCGTCACCATCGTCCTGCTGGTGCTGCAGCTGCTGGGGCCGTCCTCCGGCCTGCCGGAGGCGGCACTGACCGTCGCAAAGACCACCTTCTCTGTCACCCAGCTCATCACCTCGCTGCTGGGGTCCCTTCTGGCCTTCCTGGTGCGGCAGCCGCTGAAAAACGTCCTGAAACACCCGCGTTGACCTGATATTCCAAGCAGAAAACCGCCGCAGAGTTGCGTTCTGCGGCGGTTTTCTGCTGTCAAATAATGTACGATTCAAACGGGCGGGTGCTCACTGCACAGCGAAGATCTCCTCCCCGTCGCTGTAATAGACCGCCGCGCCCAGCCGGGTCAGGGCGACCTGACATCCCACCTGACGCAGCGCGTCCACGGTGCGGGGGTCCTCCCGCTTTTCCTCGCTGCTGGTGATGACGGCGTAACGGGGCGTCAGCGCGTGGAAGAGCCGGGGCAGCGCCCGCTGGTAGTGGCCGTGGTGGGGGACTTTCAGCCAGTCGCAGCGCTCCGGCCCACTATCCAGATACTCAGCGAGACGAGCCTCCCGGGCGTCCCCTGTGAAGAGGAAAGTGTTGCCGCCGTGGCGGACGTGGACGAGCAGCGAGGCGTTGTTGCGCTCGTCCCGGGCATAGTGCTTCTTCCGGGGCGGCAGCAGGGTGTAGCTGACCCCGTCCAGTCGCAGTTCCTCGGCGGAGCGGACTTTGCCGGGGGATACGCCGTGTTTTTTCAGCACCAGACGGTACTGCTGGCTGTCCTTGTTATGGCTGAGCAAAGGGCTTTCCAGCACCTGCTCCACCGCCAGCCGTTTGAGGATCTGGTGGACGCCGCCCACATGGTCTGCGTCGAAGTGGGTCAGCACCAGGCAGTTCAGCCGTTCCACTCCCAGCTCCAGCAGCGTCAGGGCCAGCTCCTTGCCGTGTTCCCGGGAGCCGGTGTCGATGAGCACCGTGCTGTGAGGCGTGGTGATGAGAAAGGCGTCCGCTTTGCCCAAATTGAAGCAAATCAACCGGAAGGAGCAGTCCCCGGCCTCCGGCGGGACAAGGGGCAGCGCGAGGGGCATGGCGGTTCCTCCTTCGTCGGTTGGTTCGTTGGTTTTCTTTAGGGAAAGCTCCGCCGCAGCGGACAGGCGGACAGGGAAAGCTTTTCGGCCAGACGGCGCAGGCCGTGGTCCCGCAGATAATCCTGCAAAATGGGCAGGGACTGGGTGGACTCCGGGCCAACGATGATCTCGGCGACCAGATCCTCCAGCGTCAGCCCCGCCCGCTGACACATCCGGTCCAGCCGCAGGGGGTAATACTTCTTGATGCGGTCTGGGGAGATGTGATACCCAGGCTGGACGTTGAAATACTCCTGCTCAAAGGGGGAGACCACCAGCCGCACCTCGTTTTCGCAGGCGAAGGAGGGATGCTTGAAGGCGGCGGAGCAGACCCACGCCGCGTGGAGGGCCTCCTGCACCTGGGGCTGCTCTCCCTCCAGGGGAGAGACCGTCCGGGCCAGTCGGTAAAAAACCTCCACCAGCGGGTGCTCCGTCATGTCGTCCTGGTAAAAGACCGTCTGGAGGGACAGCGCCCCCACCGCCAGCCGCTGGAGCCTGTCGCCGTAAAAGGCGATGCAGACCCCCTTGCCCCGGTTGCCATAGCGTTCCCACTGGGCGGCGTCGTCCCGGTAGCGGGAAAAGCAGGCGGCGTAGGCGGAGTAGGCGAACTCCTTTTTCAGCTCCTGGTCAAAGAGCCGCCGGGTGGCCCGGGCCAGAGCGTTGCTCCCCTCCCCTTCCAGCCGGACACAGACAGCCTTGGCCAGTCCCCGCATGAACAGCCGCATCTCGGAGGCATCGTTCATGTTCAGGATGTTGTTGACCCGCAGCTCCGCGTTGCGGAGGATGCCGTCCAGAGCCTGGAAGTCGGTATAGTGGTAGAGGACAACGCTGTTTTCCGACTGTGGCATGGTCAGTCCTCCTGGGCGCGATCGGCGCCGGCAGTGGCGTTGGACTGGAGCAGGAACGTAAGCAGACGGCTCAGCTCCTGAGGCGGAATGGGATTTTCCTCACAAATCCAGGTGTTGAGCAGGGCGGTCATGCCGTAGACGGTGTAATTCAGCACATAGGGGAGGTTGGCCGCCTGCTGCGGGGTGGTGGCCCGCTGTTTCAGGTAGGGCAGGGTCATCTCCTTCAGCCGCTCCACCAGGTAGAGGTGCTCCCCCGACTCAAACAGCAGGCGGGTCCGGGCGGGATTCTCCGTCAGGGCATTGACCAGCGACTTGATCAGCACGTCCAGGGCAGGCGGGTCCTCCACCTCATGGGCAGTTTTCAGAAGGAAAAAAATTCGGTCGATGTACTCCTGGTCCAGCTCGTCCCGGACCTCCCGGATGTTGGAGTAGTGGTTGTAGAAGGTTTTGCGGTTGACATCGGCGGTGGCGGCCAGCTCGCTGACGGTGATTTTGCTCATCGGTTTTTCCCTCATCAGGGTCAGCAGGGCGTTCTGGATGGCCTGGCGGGTCTTTTTCTGCCGTCGGTCCAGAGGCTTAGGGGTCTGTGCGTCGTTCATGGTTGCTGTACACCTCTGTAAATAATCATCAATTGTTTCATATGCTTCACTCGCCTGGCAAACATGAATAAATTGTTAATTTTGCAAAGTTTCTCTGGCGGCAGTCCGAAAGCCCGTCGATCCAGGCAAAAGAAAAAACAGAAGGAAACCCTCCTGTTTATTTTAGCAGAAAAGGATTGACAATTCCGCCGAAACATGGTACGATGAAGTGCTTTACAAGTTGAACGCAGCACCTTTCCTTTTACCTTACAAAGAAAGGATACCACGTTTCAGGAAAAAGAGCAAGAGGGCAAGCAATATCTTTTTCAACGTTGCCGGGCGTGTCATGCAAACACGTAAGCCGGTGTTTTGTGGAGTTTGACCAATTTCATCTGCCGCCCCACAGGGGAACGGACGGCAAACTACGGAAATCGGAGTGTGATTCATCTATGATCAAAGAAGTCTACTTCGGCAACACCCTGAGAAGGAGCTTCGAACGGAAACGGACCATCATCGACATGCCCAGCCTGCTGGACATCCAAAAGAAGAGCTACAAATGGTTCCTGGAAACCGGCCTTCGGGAGGTTTTTAAGGACGTTGGCTCCATTACCGACTACCAGGGCAATCTGGAGCTGTCCTTCGTGGACTACACCATGAACGAGCCGCCCAAGTACAACGTGGAGGAGTGCAAGGCCAGAGACGCCACCTATGCCGCCCCCATCAAGGTCCATGTCCGTCTGCGCAACCGAGAGACCGACGAGATCAAAGAGCAGGAAATTTTTATGGGTGATTTCCCGCTGATGACCGAGGGCGCCACTTTCGTCATCAACGGCGCGGAGCGCGTCATCGTCTCCCAGATCACCCGTTCCCCCGGCATGTACTACGGCCGGGAGACAGACAAGGCGGGCAACGTCATCTATTCCACCACCGTCATCCCCTACCGGGGCGCGTGGCTGGAGTACGAGACTGATGTGAACGACACCTTTTATGTCCGCATCGATAAAAACCGCAAGATCCCCGTCACCTGCCTGCTGCGGGCCATCGGCCTGAAGACCGACGCGGAGATCCTGGAGGTCTTTGGCGAGGACGAGCGCATCGTCTCTACCCTGGAGAAGGACACCTGCAAGACCTACGAGGACGCCATGCTGGAGATTTACCGCAAGCTGCGCCCCAGCGAACCTCCCACGGTGGACTCCTGCGAGAGCCTCATCCAGTCCATGTTCTTCGATCCCCGGCGGTACGACCTGTCCGACGTGGGCCGCTACAAGTTCAACAAGAAAATGGATATAGCCCGCCGCCTCACCGACCGCGAGGTCGCCCAGCCGGTGGTAGACCCCTGGACCGGCGAGATCATCGCCATGCCCGGCGAGGTGCTGACCCGGGAGCGCGCCCGCGAGATGGCGACCCGGGGCGTCAACGAAGTGCTGGTGGTCGTGGGCGACAAGGCCGAGGACCGCAAGACGGTCAAGGTCTTTGCCAACTCTATGATCGACATCTCCAGCTACGTGGACTTCGACCCGGAGGAGATCGGCATCAGCGTCCCCGTCCGGTTCAGCGTCTTTAAGGAGCTGTACGAGACCTATTCCGGCGAGGAACTGAAACAGCAGCTCAAGGAGCATATTGAGGAGCTGATCCCCAAGCACATCATCGTGGACGATATGCTGGCCTCCGTCAACTACCTGAACTGCCTGGCCCATGGCATCGGCACCAAGGACGACATCGACCACCTGGGCAACCGCCGCCTGCGCTGCGTGGGCGAGCTGCTCCAGAACCAGTTCCGCATCGGCTTCAGCCGCATGGAGCGGGTCATCCGGGAGCGCATGACCATCCAGGACCTGGACATCGTCACCCCCCAGTCCCTCATCAACATCCGTCCCGTCACCG
>JAJQAS010000203.1 GCA_021203685.1 Clostridiales bacterium
TGCTTCCCAGCCGCCATCCGGCGCTTTCCCTCATGGGGTCGATTTCCGGCTCCGGGCGGCAGGTTCCGCCGCCGCGCTCCAGCATTTCCGCCAGCTGGCAAATATGCAGGCACTCCCCGTTGAGATACAGATGATAATCGTCAATATATTCGCACTTTGCAGAAAAACGGCGGTCAGGATAGATCATCTCCACCGTGCCGCCATTGGGGATACGGAAGCGTTCCTGATAATCGACGGTGATGAAACGGACATCATCGTTGGGCAGCGTTTCCGGCTCCATCACTCTGCGGCGGCGAATACCGGAAGCCCTGAATTTCTCCAGGGAATTGATAGAAACCTGCGCTGCTGGCTGTCCACCCATCCCGGCCTCCTCCATTGCCAGCACCCGCGCCGCGGTCATGGGGCTGCGGATGGGGCTGCGCTGCACATCCTCCGCAGAAATTTCCCCGCCAAAGGACTGTACCGGATTCCCAGTCTGATATGCGGTATAGGCGTATCCCGTCTCTACCTCTTTAATATGAAGAAAGTCCGTCTCTCCAATCAGGAAAGCGGCATCCTGTCTGGTATCGCTCATTTCGTTTTGCCTCCCTTATCAAACTCCATTGTGAATTTCGCCCGCCCGTCTGCCTCAGTGGTAAGAAGCAGCGAGTCGTTATAGGTCTTGCCGGTTTTCTGGCTCTTGCAGTCCTTCAAACGGACGCGACCATCGCGCACCAGCTTTTCCGCGATCTGTGCGGTCATGCGCTTGCCGATCTTCTGAAAATACGCATTGTCCTTCCAGAGAACAAAGCGGCACTCACGGTTCGAGCAGAACCAGCCCTTTTCGCGCTCCACAACCTCGGCCCCACAGTGGGGGCAGTTCCCGATCACTTTCACATTTGACATCAGCGTATCTGCTCCTTTCACAACTTCGTAAGTGTTTACCATGGTTTCCATCATGCCGGAGATCTCCTGCATAAATTCCTCTGCCGGATAGAGGCCCTTTTCGATCTGCACCAGCTTTTCCTCCCAATCCGCTGTCATGGACGGGGATTGAATCTGTTCCGGTGTCACCGTAATCAGGGCTTTTCCCTTATCCGTGGGGATCAGGCTTTTCACCTTGCCACTGCCTTTGCGCTCCAGGAAGCCCTTTTGTACCAGCTTTTCAATGGTCGCGGCGCGTGTAGCCGGGGTGCCGATTCCTTTGCGCTCGGCCTCATCAGGAAACTCATCCGCGCTGGCGGTCTCCATGGCCTGTAACAGCAAATCCTCCGTGAAATGCTTCGGAGGGGTTGTCTTGCCCTCCTTCATATCGACGGAGGTAAGCGGGAGAACAGTGCCTTCGGCCAACTCCGGCAGTGCCGCACCCTCTTTACTTTTATCTTCAAAGAAGAACTTCTGCGTGGCTTTCCAACCTTCCTGCAAGACGGTTTTTCCCTTTGCCGTGAACACCTGACCGGCACATTCCAGCTCCACAGTAGTCTCCGCATAGCGGTATGGCTCCCCGACTGCACAGAGCAGACGGGCGGCGATCAGCTGCAAAATTGCAAATTCGCCCTTCGGTAGCTCCGCAAAATTGCAATGCTGCACTTCCTTTGTGGGGATAATGGCGTGATGGTCAGAAACCTTTGCACTGTCAATTACCTGTGCCGCATGAACAGGTGGAGCCTCGTTCAAGCCAAAGGCATTGCTGACCTTTTCCACCAGCCCCGGCAGTATCCCGGCCATATCATCCGTCAGGAAACGGCTGTCCGTCCTCGGATAAGTACAGAGCTTCTTTTCAGATGCGTTTTGTCAAGGGTATTTTTCAAATATATAAAATGGATATGTATGGATATATTCCCGTGACACCACGCATTCGATGATTGACATGTGGCGTATGTAGTTGTATAATAACCAATTAAAATAGTATGTTAGTATGATGAAGGAAAATTGACATAAAGAGCAGAAAAAGGGGACGATTCAAATGACATTGACGCAGATGTCTTATCTGATTGCGATTGCGGAAACCGGTTCGCTGAACAAGGCGGCGGAGCAGCTCTATGTGTCCCAGCCTTCTCTGACCAATGCCATTAAAGAGATGGAGCGGGAGTTGGGTATTACGCTGCTGTACCGCAGCGGACGGGGCGCTACGCTGACTAACGATGGAGCAGAATTTTTGTACTACGCCAAAGAAATCTATCAGCAGTACGAAAACCTGATTCAAAGATACGAAAAGGGCGGGAGTTACAAAAAGAAGTTTGCCGTCTCTACCCAACACTATTCCTTTGCAGTCAAAGCCTTCGTGGATATGGCAAAGGAGTACGATATGTCCCAATATGAGTTTGCCATCAAGGAAACCAAAACCAGAGAGGTCATCAGTGATGTCAGCACCATGAAAAGTGAGATAGGCGTGCTGTATCTGAGTGATTTTAACCGAAAAGCCCTGTCAAAGCTGCTGCGTTCTGCCAATCTGGAATTTCACCCGTTGGTAGACTGCAAAGCCTATGTGTACCTGTGGAAAGGGCATCCACTGGCGCAGGAGCCGCAAATCTCCTTTCAACAGTTGGAGCGCTATCCCTGTCTCGCCTTTGACCAGGGAGATAACAGCTCCTTCTACTTTGCGGAGGAGATCCTCTCCACCAATGAATATCCGCAGGTCATCAAAGCCAATGACCGGGCCACCATGCTGAACCTGATGGTGGGACTGAACGGGTATACGCTGTGCTCCGGTATTATCTGTGAGGAGTTGAATGGAGACGATTTCATGGTAGTCCCCTTCTCAGGCGCGGACCAGGAGGCAAACAGCGTGATGGAGATCGGCTACGTCACCCGTGAAAACACGATTTTGAGCCAGATGGGAGAAAAGTACATCTCCGCAATGAAAGAATACCTTGCCATCTCCTGACCGGTTCAGAGAAAGCCGATGCCGGGTATAGTTTCAGGTTATGTCCAGCTATTTTCTTTTGGTATTAGCGGAAAACGGTTCCTGGCGTTAAAATAATGTCTGCTGAAATAAACCGCCATGCGGTTTATCTGCGCGGCGAAGGCCGCGCAATTTCATGAAACCAGCAGTTTTACGCTGGTTTCATGAAATGCAGCCATTATTACAATGTGTATTTCCGTTGGCACAGCTTGCTGTGTCAACGGAGGGTGCAAGGTTTTTTCGCATATTTGCATAAAAACCTTGCACTTGAACAAAGCCGACAGGCATGAAAGGCTTTGCCTTTCAATGCTTATGGCTTTGTTCAGTACACATTAAGATAAATACCAGCGAAAATGAATGAACTCTTACTGTTTCATTTCGCTTGGAGGAGAATGCAAATGAGAGAGAACACTGCGCTGCTGCACCAGCGCTTTCAGGGAGACCCGTCCACCGGCGGCACGCTGACTCCCATAGCCCAGACCTCCGCATTCTGTTGTCAGTCAGCAGAGGAACTGGAGGCCGTCTGCGCGGGGAAAAAGCCGGGTTACGCCTATTCTCGAATTGGCAACCCTACCATCAACTCCTTTGAGGTGCGTATGGCTGCACTGGAGGGCGGAGTGGCGGCGGTGGCCTGCTCCTCCGGCATGGCGGCGGTGTCGATGGCACTGCTGAACATCCTGGAGGCCGGGGACGAAATCATCGCCGGAGCGGGACTATTCGGTGGTACGCTGGACCTGTTTCAAGATTTGGAACCCTTTGGAATCACCACCCGAACGGTAGAGCATCTGTCCCCGGAAGAAATCGAACCTTTGCTCAATGAACGAACCAAGGTGATTTTCGGGGAACTGATTGGAAATCCCAAACTGGACGTAGTGGACATCCCAGCGATTTCGGCGCTGGCCCATGAGCGAGGCATCCCGTTGTTCATCGACAGCACCACCGCCACCCCCATTCTGGCGCACCCTTTGAAGCTGGGAGCGGATGTAGTCATTCACTCCACCTCCAAGTATATCAACGGAAGCGGAAGTGGTATCAGTGGGGTGATTATCGGTGGGGGGACGTTCTCTTGGGACTTTGACCGCTATCGGGTGCTGGCGCCCTTCCGCCGGGCTGGGAGACTGGCCTTTACCCTGCGACTGCGGGAGGACCTGTGGCGAAACTTCGGCGCCTGTGCCGCGCCATCCAACCTTTTTCTCAACAGTTTGGGATTGGAGACGCTGGGGCTGCGCATGGAGCGGCTCTGCGCCAACGCTCTGGGACTGGCCCGCTTTTTAGAGGCGCATCCCGGCGTGGGAGAAGTGCATTATCCCGGTCTGGAGAGCAGTCCGTTCTTCCCGTTGGTGCAGCAGGAGCTGAACGGCATGGGCGGAGCCATTGTGACCGCCCGATTGGGAAGCAAGGTGCGTGCTTATCAGGTCATGAACCATTTGAAATATGCCCAAATCGCCACAAACATCGGAGATGTGCGGACGTTGGTCATTCACCCGGCCTCTACCATCTATCTGCACAGCAGTGAAAACCAGCGGCGGAGCGCCGGTGTCTACGACGACCTGATCCGCATCAGTGTTGGGATCGAAGATTTGGAGGATTTGAAAGAGGATTTCGCCCAGGCGCTGGCGCAGGCCGACAGTAGGGCGTAACAAGGAGGGATCACTATGGCAGTTGATTACGCAGCATTAAAAGCCGGCGGATTCATGCGGCAAAAACAGAAAAACCGGTTTTCCCTGCGCCTGAAGGTCGTGGGAGGAAAGGTAACAGTAGAACAGCTCCGGGCCATCGCGGACGCCGCAGAACAATACGGTCAGGACTATGTCCACCTGACCTCCCGGCAGGGAGTGGAGATCCCCTATGTCCGCTTGGAGGAGATCGACCAGGTGAAGGAGACGCTGGCCCAGGGCGATGTCGTTCCCGGCGTCTGCGGGCCAAGGGTGAGGACCGTTACCGCCTGTCAGGGGGCAGCCATCTGTCCCAGCGGCTGCATCGATACCTATGGGCTGGCCGAGGAGTTGGATGCCCACTATTTCGGGCGGGAGCTGCCCCACAAATTTAAGTTCGGCGTCACCGGCTGTCAGAATAACTGCCTGAAAGCGGAAGAAAACGATGTGGGCATCAAGGGGGCTATGAACGTTCACTGGAACGGAGAGCAATGTATTTTCTGCGGCGTCTGCGAAAAGGTCTGTCGAACCAAGGCGATTCGCATAGAGAACGGCGAAGTCAAACTGGAGGAAAACGCCTGCAATCACTGTGGACGGTGCGTCAAGTCCTGCCCCGTGGACGCATGGGAGGGGACGCCAGGCTACCTGGTCTCTTTTGGCGGCACCTTCGGCAACCACATTGGCAAGGGTGAGGAGCTGCTCCCTCTTGTGCCGAACAGAGAGACCCTGTTCCGCGTGACTGACGCGGCAATCAACTTCTTTGCCGAGTACGCAAAGCCTGGCGAGCGCTTCCGGTTCACCTGCGACCGGGTGGGCTGGGACAAGCTGAAAGAACAGATTGAGGAGGCATATCATGGCTGATATTCAAATTGACGAGCGCGTTGACATCACAGACGTGGTGTGTCCGGTCACCTTCGTCAAGGTCAAGGTGGCGCTGGAGGAGTTGGAGGACGGGCAGGTCCTGGAGGTTCGCCTGAACGACGGTGAGCCGGTGCAAAACGTTCCCCGCTCCGTCAAAGAAGAGGGACACAAGGTGCTGCGCCTGACCGATGGGGGCGATGGCACCTACCGTCTGCTGGTTCAGAAGGTGGAGGACGAAGATGCCTAAAAAAGTGGGAACAGATACCTTCCGCGCTCAGGTGCTGGAGGCCCAGCGGCCTGTGGTCGCGGAGTTTTACGCCGATGGCTGTGTCCCCTGTCGGCGGCTGGCCCCGATTTTAAGTGCGTTGGAAGAAGAATATGCGGGGACGGTTGACTTTGCCAAAATCAACACTGGCGCAAATGAAGCCCTGACCCAGACCTATGGCATTTTGGCCTCTCCCACGCTGCTCCTCTTTCGGGACGGAGCGGAACAGGCCAGACTGCGGGGAGCGGTCAAAAAGCCGGAGCTTATCAAATGGATAGGAGAACAAACGTTATGAAGCTGAATGTTGCAGGCACGACAAAAGAATATGAGGATGGGCTGACCGTGGCCCGGCTCATCGAACTGGAGAAGGTGGAAAGCCCCCTCTATGTCACCGTAGCGCTGAACGATGACTACGTGGAGAGCGGAGCCTTTGACAACACCATCTTACAGGATGGGGATACTGTGGAGTTCCTTTACTTTATGGGAGGCGGGCGCTGATGGCTTTTACCAACGAACAACTGGAGCGCTATTCCCGTCATATCATCCTGAAGGAAGTGGGCGTAAAAGGCCAAAAAAAGCTGCTGAACGCCAAAGTGCTCATCATTGGCGCAGGCGGGTTGGGCGCTCCGGCGGCCATGTATCTGGCTGCGGCTGGCGTTGGCACCATCGGCATTGCCGATGCGGACGAGGTGGATCTGTCCAACTTGCGGCGGCAGATTATTCACACCACCCCCGATGTGGGCAAACCCAAAGTGCAGTCCGCCAAAGAAACAATGGAGGCCATCAACCCGGATGTAAAGGTCGTTCCCTACCACACCTTTGTGGATTCCGAGAACATCCTCGACATGATTCAGGATTATGATTTTATCATCGACGGAACGGACAACTTCCCCGCCAAGTTTCTCATCAACGACGCCTGCGTGATGGCGAAAAAGCCCTTTTCTCATGCGGGCATCATCCGATTTCAAGGCCAGTTGATGACCTACGTCCCCGGAAAAGGCCCCTGCTACCGCTGCGTGTTCCGCGACCCGCCTCCCAAAGATGCAGTCCCGACCTGCAAGCAGGCGGGCGTCATTGGGGCAATGGGCGGCGTCATCGGCAGCCTCCAAGCGATGGAAGCGGTCAAGTACATCATTGGTCGGGGCGAACTGCTCACCGGCTGTCTTTTGACCTACGACGCGATGAGCATGACCTTCCGCAAGATCAAACTGCCGGAAAATACCGAAAACTGCCCGGTCTGCGGCAAGCATCCCACCATCACACAGTTGATCGACTACGAACAGACGGAATGTGAGGGGATCTGATGCTGTATCTGAACCAGGAACATCTGGAGATCATGCTGGCCCACGCCCGGATGGAACTGCCCAACGAAGCCTGCGGCCTGATCGCAGGGACCAGGGACGGTGAGGACTGCACTGTGGAGCGGGTCTACTGCCTGACCAACACCGACCACAGCAGCGAACATTTCTCCATCGACCCCAGAGAGCAACTGACCGCCATCCGGGAAATGCGCGCCCAGGGCCTGGTTCCACTGGGAAATTGGCATTCCCACCCGGAAAGTCCCTCCCGGCCCTCCGCCGAGGACAGACGGCTGGCCCGTGACCCAGGGGCGCGGTATCTCATCCTATCCCTGCAAGGAGAAGCGCAGCTTCGGAAGTGCTGCTCGACAGCAATGAACACCTGTCAGCCTGTGCTGCACGCCTTCCGGGTGCGTAACGGTGTCAGTTTCCAGGAGAAGATAAAAATTCAGGGGGAAGCAGCCGTCGGTATCGTTGCGGAGTGAATTGAGTGTGGATTCACGGAGGATGTTGCCATGTATGATGTCATCATTGTGGGCGGCGGCCCGGCAGGGCTGACTGCGGCCATATACGCCCGGCGTTCCGCCCTGTCCGCGCTGGTGCTGGAGCGTGAGGACTGGGGCGGAGCCATCGTCAACGCGGCGCAGGTGGACAATTACCCCGGCGCGTTTCAGGAAAGCGGGTTTGATCTGGCGGAATCCTTTCGCGCCCAAGCGGAAGCCCTGGGCGCGGAGATGCAGGAAGGCAGTGCCGTTCAGTTAAGCAAAATAAACGGAGGGTTTCTTCTTACGCTGGAGGACGGCTCCGCCGTACAGGGGAAAACTGTCGTTTTGGCGATGGGAACACAGCGGACCACGCTTGACGTGCCAGGAGAGGATTTGCCCGGCGTGTCCTACTGCGCCACCTGCGACGGCACGTTTTTTCGTGGCCGAACGGTCTGCGTGGTAGGCGGCGGCGATGGAGCGGTGGACGCCGCCCGCCTTTTGGCGAGGCTGGCTACCAAAGTCTGCCTGATTCATCGGCGGGAAACCTTTCGGGCGGCCCAGAGCAGTCTGCGGCAACTGGAGGACTGTCCAAATGTGGAAATCATTCCCAACGCCGCAGTCCGGGAAATCGCGGGGTCTGACCGGGTCAGCACTGTGATTCTGGAGGATGTTCACAGCCGCGTCCACCGGGAACTGCCGGTGGATGGCGTGTTTGTCTCCATCGGATCTCAGCCCAATACAAGCTGGCTGCCGAAGGCCATTGGGCGGGATGCTGCCGGGTATCTGGTGGCGTCAGAGGATGGTGCGACCAGCTTGCCTGGTGTCTTTGCGGCTGGAGACCTCCGGACGAAGGCGCTTCGGCAGGTGGTCACCGCTGCTGCGGACGGAGCCGCCTGTATTCGGTCAGTGGAGGCATATTTGGGGCAGCCGTAGGATTGCCCTCTTTTCACTGTGGCCTGACAGCTTCTCCCTGTCAGGCCATTCTTTTATCAAAAATCGGGGTGATAAACTCATGTGCGCAAAAAGGTCGATTCTCGTGGCAATTGACGAGATGCCGGAACCGGTTTGGGGGACGTTTTCAGAGCAGTTTGACATTACTTTTCTCAGGGATGGCAGAGACGTGAAGCCATTGCTCCAGCAGAGGAGCTTCGACATTCTCTTTCTGGATCTCTTTCTATCCGGCGAAGATGGATTGCAGTTGTTGCGGGACATTCATTGCCCTCAAGGAGCACTTCCGCTGTCAAGCAGCACTTCCGGCACTCCGTGCCTCCCTGTGCCCTCAAGGGGCACTTCCGAAGCTGCGCTTCTCCCTGCGGCACTTACCGTCAAGCGGTACTCCCGCTGCGCTCCCAGTCGTGCCTCCCTGACAGACGGTGTTCTCCCGGCCGTCATTCTAACCAGTGCAGCTCCTAACTTTTCCTTTGCCAGGGAGGGATTGCTATACGGGGCCTGCGACTATCTCCTGCACCCTTTTGAAAAGGAAACCCTGGCCGAATGTCTGGAACGGGTCTGCCGCCGACAGGATAGCCGGTCTCAGGCAGGGAGCGAAGCGGGAGTGCCACTTGACAGCGGCGACGGTGTTCTGACGGAACTGCTGGCGACGCTCACTCCCTGCCTGGGGACAGACGTTTTTCCCCATCGGTTGGAGCAGTGTATGGAGCAGATTTTGGCCTACACACCCAACCCCATTCAGGCAGATCACCAGTGTCGGGTCTTTTTTCGGATGTTGGTAAAAGAAACCTTTGAACGATATAGCTGGCTGTCCAGCTTCCTCACATGGTCGGAGTGTGAGGGAATTGAAGCAATCCGTGAAAATGACAGCCATTTAGTACAGTCCACCTGTATGCACAAGGGGAACTGGTTAAACAGCACGATTTCTACCCTCTACCCGGCAACGAAAGACCAGACCATCAACGAGGTTTTGGTCTATATGTTGAATCATGTGGATACGCCGATTTTTCAGCGTGAGGTGGCCCAGACCTTTTACATCAGCCCTTCTGCTCTCAGTGAGCGCTTTGCAAGAACCGTGGGGATTTCTTATCACACCTGGTTGCAGCGCATCCGCCTCCATCGGGCGGCGTTTCTGCTTCGTAATACCGATTTGAAGCTCTACGAGGTCTGCGCTCAACTTGGTTTCCGGGATGCCAGCTATTTTTCCCGTCTGTTCCGCCAACAGATGGGGGTCTCTGTTTCAGACTACCGAAAGGCTCCCGGACAGGATTTTCAAATCTAAGGAAAGCGGCAGCGTGGTTTTTAACGCTGCCGTTTTTTGAGAGAAGCGATTCCCTGCAAGGGTGGAATCAATTCGGAACTGGGCAGAATCGTTTCACAAAGCCGAGTCTGGGGTTGCATTTTTTTCGTTGTAGGGTAAAATAGCTATCGTAACATAAACCTGCTAATCCGGTAGGAATATAGGGAGATGAAAATAATGCGATTCTTTCCATTCCCGGATCTCCTTCCTCTGCAAATGCGATGTCGCGTCTCAGATACAGCAATCGCAGGGAGGCACGAAGTGCCGGAAGTACCGCTTGACGGTAAAGGACACCCACTAATCACGAAATGAGGTACATAAAAATGAAAAAGCTCAAGCAAATCACCGCGCTGCTGCTGTCGTTGTCTCTGGTTTTGGGGGCGCTGACCGCCTGCTCCAGCTCCAGCAGCTCCGACACCGACACCGGCGACGCCGACGCCTCTGCCGTTTCCGCCGATTCCGACGCTTCTGCGGCCACGGAAAGCGAGGCTACAGAGGACGCAGAATCCACGTCCACTGAGGCGGTGGAGATCACCAACGTCTCTTACGACCCCACCCGTGAGCTGTACGCAGCCTACAATGAACTGTTTGCCGCCTACTGGCTGGAGGAAATTGGCCAGGAGGTCACCATTGTCCAGTCCCACGGCGGCTCCGGCAAGCAAGCCCTTGAGGTGGCCAACGGGCTGGAGGCCGATGTAGTCACCCTGGCTCTGGAGGGCGACGTGGACTCCATCGTGGATGCCGGACTGATTGAGGACGGCTACACCTCCGAGTTTGACAACGACAGCGCTCCTTACACCTCCTCCATCGTGTTCCTGGTGCGCTCCGGTAACCCCCTGGAGATTTACGACTGGGACGACCTGCTCCGGGACGATGTGGGTATCATCACCCCCAACCCCAAGACCTCTGGCGGCGCCCGTTGGAACTATCTGGCCGCCTGGTACTACTTTGAACAGCAGGGCCAAAGTGAGGACGAAATCATCGCGTCTATGACCACCCTCTACGAAAACGTGGTCGTGCTGGACTCCGGCGCGCGAGGCGCCACCACCTCCTTTGTGGAGAACGGTCAGGGCGATGTACTGCTGGCCTGGGAGAACGAAGCGTTCCTGACGCTGGAGGAATACCCTGGTGAATATGAAATCGTCTATCCCTCCGTCTCCATCCTGTGCCAGCCCACGGTGGCCATCGTCGATGAGGTAGTTGACAACCGGGGAACCAGGGATGTCGCTACCGCCTACTTGGAGTATCTCTACTCTGACGAGGCCCAGGAGTTGGAGGCCCAGAACTTCTACCGCCCCACCAATGAGGAGGTTCTGGCGGCCTATACTTTGGAGACTGACAGTAAGACCATAACAGAGATCCCCGAAGACGGCAAGTGGATCATCACCGACGGCTTTGAGCTGACCGACATCAACTACTTTGGCGGCTGGGATGAGGCCACGGAAAAGCACTTTGTGGACGGCGGTATTTTCGACAGCTTCTACGAAGAAGCGGAATAACGAATCACCGCTGCTTTGAAACAGGGGAATGGGCTTCGGCCCATTCCTCTTTCCTTACGAAAGGGTGAAAGCACTTTGAAACGCAAACAGAAGAAAAAACGCGGGTCATTCCTGGCTTCGGCTTGTCGCTGGGCGTTACTGTCACCATTTTGAGCCTGGTGGTCGTTATCCCCCTCTATTCGCTGGTGGTGTTCACCAGCCAACTGAGTTTTTCGGACTTCCTCTCCACCGTGACCTCCTCGCGGGTCATGTCCAGCTACTGGGTCAGCTTTTCAACGGCGCTGGTGGCATCCCTGATCAACGCCGGAATGGGCCTCATGATTGCCTGGGTGCTGGTACGGTATGACTTCCCGGGGAAGCGAATCATGGACGGCATGATTGAAATCCCCTTCGCTCTCCCCACCGCTGTGGCCGGTATCTCTCTGACCCATCTGACCACCACAAACGGCTGGGTGGGCAGTCTGTTCGATAAAATCGGCATCCAAATCGCATACACCAGAATCGGCATCACAGTGGCCCTGGTCTTTATCGGCATCCCCTTCGTGGTGCGCTCTGTCCAGCCGGTTTTGGAAAAAATCGACCCCCAGTACGAAGAGGCGGCGGGCATGATGGGAGCTACCCGATGCTATACGTTCTTCCGGGTGATCCTCCCGGAGATCCTCCCCGCGCTGATTGCTGGTTTTACGATGGCCTTTGCCCGCTGCCTGGGGGAATACGGCAGCGTGGTATTTATCGCGGGAAACACTCCTTACAAAACGGAAATTACACCATTGTTGATTATGGCTCAGCTTCAGGAATATGATTATGCCAGCGCCACCTCCATTGCCCTGGTCATGCTCATTGCGGCGTTCCTGATTCTGTTTATCAACGCCGTTCTGCAAAGCCGCACGTCCAAAATCGTCAGCGGCATCGAATAGGAGGCCCACAATGAAACAAAAACAGTCAGGCCCATTGAAGTGGGTCCTCATCGGCGGCAGCGCATTTTTTCTGTTTGTCATGCTGATCCTGCCTCTGATTTACGTTCTCTCCACCGCCTTCCGAGAGGGGATACAGGTGTATATCGAGTCGGTGACGGATGAATACGCAGTGAAGGCCATCCTTTTGACCATCAGGGCCACGGTATCCGCTGTGGTTATCAACACCCTGTTCGGGGTGTTCGCCGCCTGGTGCATCACCCGGTTTCAGTTCCGGGGAAAGAAAATCATCTCTACTCTCATCGACTTGCCCTTGACAGTCTCACCCATTATCGCGGGCTTGATTTACGTCCTCACCTTTGGGCGGCAGAGCGCTCTCTACCCTTACCTCCAGGAACTGGGTATTTCTATCATCTACGCAGTCCCAGGTATTGTTCTGGCGACGATTTTTGTCACCTTTCCCTTCATCTCTCGTGAAATTATCCCGGTGCTCACCGCTGCCGGGACGGACGAGGAGGAGGCCGCCGCCCTGATGGGCGCCAACGGCTGGACGATCTTTTGGCGGGTGACGTTCCCACATATCAAGTGGGCGCTGCTCTACGGCGTGGTGCTGTGTACCGCCCGTGCTATGGGAGAGTTCGGCGCGGTCTCCGTCCTCTCCGGGCACCTGCGAGGCAAGACCAACACCATGCCCCTGTACATCGAGCTGCTGTATCAGGGTTACGACTACACAGGAGCTTTTGCCATCTCCTCCATTCTGGTGGTCATGGCCATCGTCATTTTGATTTTGCGCAGCGTGCTGGAATATCTCGGCAAGAAGGACAGGGAGGCTTAAATGATGGAACAGCAATTTTATGTGGAAATGCGGGACATTAACAAACAGTTCGGCGATTTTCAGGCGCTGGAGCAGATCAACTTCGGCATTGAGAAGGGCAAATTGATTGGTCTGCTGGGTCCCAGCGGCAGCGGAAAGACCACCATCCTCCGCATCCTGGCGGGATTGGAAACCGCCGAGACCGGCGACATTATCATCAACGGCCAGGTGGTCAACGACATTCCCGCCAGCCAGCGGGGAATTGGATTTGTGTTCCAAAACTATGCCCTGTTTCGCTACATGACCGTGTTTGAAAATGTGGCCTTCGGCCTGCGGGTACAAAAGTGGCCCAAGTCCAGGGTCAAAGAACGAGTGAACGAAATGCTTCGACTGGTGGGGCTGGAGGGATTGGAAAAGCGTTATCCCAGTCAGCTCTCCGGCGGGCAGCGGCAGCGGGTCGCTTTCGCCAGGGCGCTGGCCCCGGAGCCACAGCTTTTGCTGCTGGATGAACCATTTGCCGCCATCGACGCCAAAGTGCGCCAGGAACTGCGGAGATGGCTGAAGGGGATGATTTCTACCGTTGGCATCACCAGCATCTTTGTTACCCATGACCAGGAAGAGGCCATTGAGGTGGCCGACGAAATCATCATCACCAATCAGGGCCGCATTGAGCAGATCGGTAAGCCTGTGGACATCTACCGGAACCCCACCACTCCCTTTGTGGCCCGCTTCATCGGAGATTCCGCCGAGCTGGAAAACGTCCACCTGTTCCCCGGCTTCGAATATGCGGCGGATCAAATCAAGCACGCCATCATTCGTCCGGAATACCTGACTGTCTACAAAAAGGGGGAGCCGGTGGAGTATCCCAACAGCGTGGAACCGGGGGTGGTGGTGCAGTCCGCCTTCCGGGGAACCGTGACGGAGTATCAGATCCGGCTCTCCGACGGCACGATCATCACCGCCAACCGTCTGGTGGATACCGCGCCTTTGGCCGAGGGAGAACAGGTGCAAATCTTTGCCCGACGACTGCTGGCCTTCGATGAGGAACGTGCTTTCCCGGTGGAGAACATCTGCCTTGCCGGGGTACGGCCGTACGTCATTTAAGGAATCGAAACGAAAAAAGCGAATAGCGAATGAGAAAGAGGGAGAAATCATTGCCATTCCATATTGTAGAAAAGAGCGCAGACATCCTCATCATCGGCGGCGGGACGGCGGGGTGCTGGGCCGCGCTGACATTAGCCGCCCATGAGGGACTGTCGGTGCTGGTCACAGAAAAAGCCAACATCCGGCGCAGTGGCTGCCTTGCAGCAGGTGTGAACGCCATCAACGCATATATCCCGGCAGGAAAAACGCCGGAGGACTATTTGGAATACGTCCGCTGGGACGCGGCGGGCATTATTCGGGACGATTTGGTGCTGTCTATGGCCCGGCGTTTCAACAGCGTCGTTGGTCGGCTGGAAGAACTGGGCCTGGTTATCTTGAAGGATGAGACTGGGGCCTATGCGCTTCGGGGACAGTGGAACATCAAAATCAACGGGGAAAACATCAAACCGCTCCTGTCCCAGGCGGTCTATCGGACGAAAAATGTTGAGGTACTCAACCATGTGAACATCACCGATTACCTGACCTTAAATGGTCGGGTGGTCGGGGCCGCCGGGTTTTCCGTCCGGGAGCAAACCGCCTATTTCCTCCGTGCAAGAGCGGTGATTTGCACGGCCGGGGGCGCGGCGGGTCTGTACCGGCCCAACAACCCCGGCTTTTCCCAGCACAAAATGTGGTACCCTCCTTTTAACACCGGAGCGGGGTATGCGCTTGGCATCCGTGCAGGAGCGGAAATGACCACCTTCGAGATGCGATTTGTGGCCCAGCGGTGCAAGGATACCATTGCCCCCACCGGCACCATCGCCTTGGGCGTAGGGGCAAAACAGGTCAACGCGCAGGGCGAGGAATACACCAGCCGATATGGACTTTCTACCTCCGGTCGGGCCTACGGCACCACCAACGAAACCCACCAGGGGCGGGGGCCGTGTTACCTGAACACCGTTGGTATCACCTCCAGACAGGACGAAGAACTGCTGAAAGCCTACTTAAACATGGCTCCCAGCCAAACCCTCAAGTGGCTGGAAAGCGGGAAGAGGCCCTCTCAGCAAAATGTAGAGCTGGAGGGAACAGAGCCGTATGTGGCGGGCGGACACACCGCCAGCGGTTACTGGGTGGATACCGGACGACGAACCACCCTGCGAGGACTGTATGCCGCCGGTGATGTAGCTGGCGGCGCACCGAAAAAATTTGTCACCGGAGCGCTGGCAGAGGGAGAAATTGCGGCTAACACTGCTCTGATCGATTTGCCGGGGTTGCCCCTGCCGGAGGATGAAGCCCTGCAAGCGCAGGAGCGGGCCATTCTCCAGACCTACGAGCAGCACCTGACCCCAACAGACACCTGCCGCTACACTAGCCAGCAGTTGGAGGAGGCCATGCAGAAGGTGATGGACGACTACGCCGGAGGTATCCACAGCAGCTACCGCTACAGCGAGGCTCAGCTGGACATTGCAGAGGAGCGGCTGGAGGGTTTGACGGCGCTGGCACAGGATCTTAAGGGGACGGACACTGACGCTCTGCTTCACATCTATGAACTAAAGGACCGGCTTTTGGTATGCCAAAGCCTGATCGCCCATCTGCGGGCCAGAAGGGAAACTCGTTGGGCAGGGTTTGGCTTCAACACGGATTACCCCGGTGTGGACGACAGTTGGCAGCTCTATGTCAACTCGCGTCTGGAGAACGGAACACTAAAAATACACTACCGAAATCTGGTGAAGGAGGCGATCACCTTTGAGTATCCTGATTCAAACGGATAAGTGCCGGAACTGCGGACGCTGTATAGAAGCCTGCCCCGGAAATCTGATTCAGGTGAATCCCCAGGGAAAAGTCTGGCTTCGCCACCCGGAGGAGTGCTGGGGATGCACCTCCTGCCTGAAAGAGTGCCAGTTCGAGGCCATCTATTTTTATCTGGGCGCGGACATTGGCGGACGGGGGAGCTTGATGCACACCCGTCGGGAGGGCGATTTGTGCCACTGGATCGTAGAGCCGCCTGATGGCAGACCGGTAGTTATCACGGTAGACCGGCGCAGCGCAAACAAATATTAGGAGGGAAATCATGAGCAGCCTATCCCATCTGGAGAAACTGGAGGCGGAGGCCATCTACATTATGCGAGAGGTTGCAGCGGAGTGCGAAAAACCAGTGATGCTCTATTCGATTGGCAAGGACAGCTCCGTTTTGTTTCACCTGGCGCTCAAAGCCTTTTACCCGGAAAAGCCTCCCTTCCCCTTTCTCCATGTGAACACCACCTGGAAATTCCACGAGATGATTGCGTTCCGGGACAAGACGGCGGAGAAATACGGCATCGAAATGCTGGAGTATATCAATCAAGAGGGCGTGGCCCAGGGAATCAACCCCTTTGACAGCGGTTCTTCTTACACAGACATCATGAAAACCCAGGCGTTGAAGCAGGCTCTGACCAAATATGGTTTTACTGCGGCCTTCGGCGGGGGCCGCCGGGATGAGGAAAAGAGCCGGGCCAAGGAACGCATCTTCTCCTTCCGCAACGCAGCCCAGGCATGGGACCCGAAAAACCAGCGGCCAGAGATGTGGAAGCTGTACAACACAGAGATTTATCAGGGGGAGAGCATCCGGGTATTCCCTATTTCCAACTGGACGGAAAAAGACATCTGGCAATATATCAAACAGGAAAACATTGAAATCGTCCCTCTGTATTTTGCCAAAAAACGCCCCGTGGTGGAGCGAAGTGGCAACCTCATAATGGTGGATGATGACCGCATTTTGCAGCATTTGCGCCCCGGCGAGAAGGTTACGGAAAAAAAGGTGCGTTTCCGCACCCTGGGCTGTTATCCGCTCACCGGCGGAGTGGAATCCGAAGCAGATACGTTGGACGCCATTATTGAGGAAACGTTAGGCTCTGTGGAATCCGAGCGCACCAGCCGGGTCATCGACAGCGACGATGGTTTTGCCAGCATGGAAAAGCGGAAACGGGAGGGATATTTCTGATGAATGACCTGTTGAAATTTATCACTTGCGGCAGCGTGGACGATGGAAAATCCACCCTCATCGGACATATCTTATACGATGCCAAGCTGCTCTATACCGATCAGGAAAAGGCATTGGAACTGGACAGCAAGGTCGGCTCCCGCAGCGGCAAAATCGACTACTCCCTGCTGCTGGACGGATTGATGGCCGAGCGGGAACAGGGAATCACCATTGATGTGGCCTACCGTTACTTCACCACCGACAAACGCAGCTTTATTGTAGCAGATACGCCTGGTCATGAGGAGTACACCCGCAACATGGCGGTGGGAGCGTCCTTTGCCGACCTGTCGGTGATTTTACTGGACGCCACAAAGGGCGTTCTGGTGCAGACCCGCCGCCATGCCCGTATTTGCAAGCTGATGGGGATTCGGCATTTTGTCTTTGTCGTAAACAAGATGGACTTGGCTGGTTACAGTCAGCTTTGTTTTTCCGATATTCAAAGAGAAGTGGCAGCACTGACAGCTGAACTGAATCTGGAGAACGCGGTCATCATTCCTGCCAGCGCCACAGAGGGAGACAATGTGACCGCTCGTTCTCCTCGAATGCCCTGGTACAATGGGCCAGCGCTGCTGGAGTATCTGGAAACGGTAGATATTACACAGAAAGAGCTCAACAGCGCCTTTTGTATGCCCGTCCAGCGGGTCTGCCGTCCGAATCACCAATTTCGAGGATTTCAGGGACAAATCGAGTCCGGCAGCATTGCCGTTGGGGATCAAATCTGTGTCTACCCCAGCGGGGAACATGGACAGGTCGCCCAAGTTTTAGTAGGAAACCATTCGGTGCAGCGGGCGGAAACCGGTCAGCCGGTGACACTCCAGCTGAACCGGGAGATAGATGTCTCCCGCGGCTGTGTCCTGTCTGGGAAAAATCAATGGAAGCCAGCGCACAAGGCAGAGGCGACCCTCCTTTGGATGGATGATGTCCCTCTGTCTGTTGGGAAGGAATACCTGATGAAGCTGGGCACCAAACGGGTTTGGGCCACGGTGGAAACCATCGACTACCAGTTAGATGTCAACACCGGAAGCAAGCTGCCTGCTCAAAGTGTAGAAAAAAACGGAATCGTCCGTTGCACACTGTCTTTCGCGGAACCAGTTATGGCAGAGATATTTGCGCAAAACAAGGCGCTGGGGGCGCTGATTCTCATTGACCGGGTCTCTCATATGACTGCCGCCTGTGGGGTAGTAGAGGCTTTGGACAAAGCGGAGACCCAGCCCACCTTTACAGACGGTGTACATTCGCTCAACGGCAGCCTGTTTGATACCTGGGCCTATCGACTGGACAGCGATACCCTGGGGCGTCAGCCCTGGACGGGAACACTGCGATTGGGAGATTCGGTTCCACTGACCGGTGAGAGCTTTCATTACCCGGAAGCGTTCGACGTGGTCTCCCCAGAACAGGGTACGGCTGTCCTCATCCGAAATAGTGCGGTGCGGGAACTGCTGCCGCTGGAGGAGTATGTTTATACAGGTGTGTCGGTGCTGGATCAGCGGGGATTCCGACTGAATGTCCGCTCTCAGGAGGATTGGAACGCCTTTCTGCATCAATGGCAGGAGAGCGGGGCGCTTGCTGCCTATCAGAATTGGCCGGTATGGGCCGTGACTGGCCTTTATACCATTGAAAAATCTTCCGAAATTTCTTCAAAACCATAATTGGAAAGAACTTTTGCCCGGTTATAGTGTCAGGCTATATCCGGGTATTTTCTTTCGGTATTGGACGGGTTCGTCGGCCAGTGTTACCATTTTATTCACCAAACAATTCACTGTGTCAGGAAAGAGGAAGGAGCGTCACAGATGGAACGGGGTATTGGGACAAAATGTATTTATGGGGACGGCGCGAAAATTGAGGGGGAACAAACCGGCTCCATCAGCTTCCCCATTTACCAGACCGCCACCTTCGCCCACCCTGCGGTGGGGCAAAGCACCGGTTACGATTACAGCCGTCTGCAAAATCCCACCCGACAGCAGTTGGAGCAGGTGGTCGCCTCTCTGGAGTGCGGCGTGGACG
>JAJQAS010000240.1 GCA_021203685.1 Clostridiales bacterium
ACCACCATCGTCTCCTCCGCCATGGCGACCAAGGTGGCCGAGGCCAACGGCGTCAAGTGCGCCCGCACCTTCACCGGCTTCAAGTTCCTGGGTGAGAAGAAGGACAAGCTGGAGCAGTCCGGCGAGGGTCAGGTCATCTACTCTTTCGAGGAGTCCTGCGGCTATATGTTCGGCGACTACGTCCGGGACAAGGACGCTGTCACCGCCATCGTCATCGTGGTGGAAATGGCCGCCTACTACGCCACCCAGGGCAAGACCCTGTATGACGCCCTGATGGACTGCTACGCCAAGTACGGCTTCTACGGCGAGAAGACCCTGAACCTGGTCATGCCCGGCCTGGACGGCATGGCGAAGATGGCCGACATCATGGGCAAGCTCCACGCCACCCCCATGACCGAAGTGGCTGGCACCAAGGTCATGGTTGCCAAGGACTACCAGACCGGCACCTCCACCTGCCTGTCCTGCGGCAAGGTGGAGCAGATGGAGCTGTCCGGCTCCAACGTGGTGGCCTACGACCTGGAGGACGGCACCACCTTCATCATCCGTCCCTCCGGCACCGAGCCGAAGATCAAGGTCTACATCCTGGCCAACGCCCCCACCAAGGAGGAGTGCGACGCCAAGGTGGCCAAGTACGCGGCCTTCGCCCCTTCCATCAAGGAGCTGTAAGCAAATCAGCCTGCAATAGCACAAAATAAGCGCGGCTCCGAGAGCGTTTCGTTCTCGGAGCCGCGTCTTTTAATTAGCAATTTGCAATTAGCAATGTGCAATGGTTGGGTTTTCAGGCAGGTTCGCTGATGGGAGCGGTGCCGCCTTTTCCCCAGCAGAGTGAAAGTTTTCTACAGAGAACTATCGTTTGAAAACTGACCACCCCGCTTGCCTCCCCTGAAAGGGCAGGGAGGGGCAAAGCCCCGGAAGTGCCGCTTGACGGCGGAGGAGGGCCGCCGCCTTTAGGCGGTGGCGGAGGGGTTCTCCCTTAATTGCTAATTGCACATTGCACATTGCTCATTGGTCAAAACGAGCTGATGGGGATGGATCCATCGTCTTCCTGCTTTTCAATGGCGCGAATGGTAAGGGGATAGCTGTATTTGTCGTTGACCTGGACGGTGACGGTGTCCCCCACCCGGCGGCCCAGCAGGGCCTTCCCCACCGGGGAGACGTTGCTGATGAGGTTATGCAGGGCGTCCTCCTTGACGGCGGTGACGATTTGGAACACTTCCTCCTCCTCGTCCTCGTCGAACCAGACGGTCACCTTGTCGAACAGCCCCACCTGGTCCGGGGCGGAGCGGTCGGTGATGACGCGGGCGGTCTCGATCATCTTCTCCAGGTAGCGGATGCGCCGCTCGTTCTGGTTTTTCTCCTGTTTGGCCGCCTTGTACTCGAAATTTTCGCTCAGGTCGCCGAAGGCCCGGGCGGTTTTCACCTCCTCCAGCAGCTGGGGCCGGAGGGTGATGCGGCGGTAGTCCAGTTCTTCCTTCATTTGCCGCAGGTCGTCGGCGGTCAGTTGGTCGTGCATAGGTTTTGGCTCCTTTACAAATAAGGTGGATGTTGTATCAGCAGTGACAGCAGAATTAGCAATGTGCAATAAGCAATGTGCAATGGCCGGGTTTTCAGCCGTGCGCTTCCCCCCGCCGTCAAGTGGAACTTCTGCTTTGCTCCTTGTTCTACCGCCAAAAGGCAACGCATTCCTCCTTCGTCGGAGTGGACTTTATAGCGTTCGCCTCGCCGCAGGGCGACGGCAACGGGCCGGATTCCCGCATAATTGCACATTGCACATTGCTAATTGCTAATTGGTCAAACCAGTGCGAAATTCCGCAGCAGGAACAGCCAGAGGGTGATGGACACAGAGGAAAGCAGCGTGGCCAGCACAATGACGTTGGCGGTGAGCACCCCGTCCCCGTGCATATTCTTCGCCATGACGTAGCAGGAGACGGTGGTGGGCGACCCCACCATGATGAGGATGGCCACCATTTCGCTGCCCCGGAACCCCAGCCACGCCGCCACAGGCAGGAACAGGGCGGGCAGCACCAGCAGTTTGATGCAGGTGGCGACAGCGGCGGGCTTCCACTTTTTCAGCGCCTCCGCGCCGGAGAAGGTGGCTCCCACCACCAGCAGCGCCACCGGCGTGGCGGTGTCCCCCACCATGTCCAGGGTGGAAGTGACCAACGTGGGCAGGGTGACGCGCAGCAGGGCGAAGGGCAGCCCCGCCAGAATGCCCAGGATGATGGGATTTTTCAGGACGTTGAGGCAGGCTGTCCTGACCCGCGCCCCGCGGTCTGCGGGGCGCGGCAGAAGCTGGCCGTTTTCGTCCACCTGGGGGGAGAAGGACAAAATCAGCACCGCGTAGATGTTGAAAAAGGGTACCGCCGCCACGATCATCATGGGCACCATGCCCGCATCGCCGTAGATGTTGACGGCGAAGGCAATGCCCAGAATGGCGGCGCTGGAGCGGGCCGCCGCCTGAGAGAAGGCCCCCACCATGGACCGGTCTTTCAGCAGCAGCCAGGACAGGCCCCACACGCCGCCGAACATGATCGTCGTCACCACAAAGCAAAACAGGCAGAAGGAGGGGTCGAAGTCGCTGTAAAAATCCATCTGGGACACCGACTGGAACAGGCTCACCGGCAGGGCGCATTTGAACACATACTGGTTCCCCGCTTTGGAGAATCCCTCGTTCAAGATCCCCACCTGCTGCAACACCCACCCCAGCAAAATCACCAGGAACACGGGCACCGTGGCGTTGACCGCAAACAGAAAATTTTCCATGATAAGGACATCCCTCCCGCCGTCGGACGAAACCGTTTTCGTCGGCAAAAATGTATTATAACACAGATGCGCCTAACCTGCCACACAAAATCTGCTTCCGGCGCAGACGTTGTTTGGACAACATGCGTAAAAAGAATCGCTGGGAAGCGCAAATTTTGTAAAATAGAGATGGAAATAAAAGCGTTTCTTTGCTATAATGAAAGCAGTTTTGATAAACAGCGGTAAGGGGCACAGCACCCGCCGCGCCACGGAGCGGAACGCCTGGGGCGTTCCGGAAAAAAACAGAAAAGAGGCGAACACAATGGCACTATCCAAGATGAAAGCCAGAAAACTGGCACAGCTACAGCCAAATACGTCCATACAGGTGACCACGGAAGACGGGACCATCCTCCGGGGAACGATCCTCGAAAACGACGGAGAGTCATTGGAAGTAAGGGGACAAACCGTTTTCAGCGACGGGTCCTCGTCAGAATGGGCGGAAACCGTCCTCGATTACGAGGACCTCAAAGCGTTCTTTGTGCTGACCGGGGAAGCGGCACCCGCCCCCGCGCCAGCGCAAAACCCGGTCCCGGCCGCACCGGAACCCGCTCCCCTGACGTTGGGAGAGCGACTGCGGCAGTACCTCAAAACAGGCGAGAAGCCTGCCTTCTGGCAGGAATCGACTTTCCCGGTGATGGAGGACGGCGGCTTGAGCCAGCACCTCAACGCGGTTTCAGACAAAAACCACCGCAGGGTGATGCAGCCGGTGGTGGACAAGTTCCTCTATGGGCAGCAGTGCCGGGAGAACACCCGCATGAATGAGGCGATCCGCCAGATGAATCAGCTGTTCCGGCAGGACGAAGAGCTGGAGGACGACCCGGAGGTGCTGCTGCTGGCCGCTGCCATGCTGTATGCAGCCGGGAGAGACGGCGCTTTGCTGTTGGAGCAAAGAGGGTTTTATTACGAAGCGGCCAACTGCCTGCTGCAAAAGCAGCCAAAAGGATATGCAGGCAGAGTGCTCACCAATATCGTGTTGGCCCTGCTGCGGGAGGACGACCGGCGGGCGGAGCTGTATTCCATGCTGTTCCAGGGCATCCTGGCCAGCGGCGACGCGGCCCTGCTGCCCACCATAGTGGCGCGCTTCCCGGAGGACGTGACCTACCTGGCGGAGCTGATCGAGTACCTGAGCCAGGCCGCCGGCATCGACAGGCCCACAGGCGGCCTGAAGCAGCAGGCGGAGCATCTGGCGGAGCAGTTCCCCGCGGGGCTGCCCTCCGGCGGCAAGGAGCGTCAGGGGGAGCTGTTCTCCTATGACCGCAACACGGAGACAGGCGCAATCGAATGGGATGAGGTTTGGTGTACATTCAGTATCAACATGGTTTCCTCCCGGGCGCTGCGCAGTTACCTGAAGTCGCTGCGCACCCGCGACCTGGACAAAAATCCTGTCCGCGTCCTGCTCCAGACCCACAACGGCGTCCCCGTGGCGCTGCGGGAGGACCCGGTCCGGGAGACGCTGGCTCCTGAGCGGCTGCGGGGCGAAATCTTCTCCCTGAAATGGACCGCCGAGGAGGGACAGATCCGCACGGAGGACGGGGAGACCTTCCCCTTCCGGTACGCGAGCCTGACCACGGTTCCGCTGAAAAACCGGGTCAAAAAGATCATGATGGGCGACCTCACCGGCAAGGAGATCCAGGTGACCTTCCAGTTGGAGCAGGGTTGGGCCGTCGGCATCAAGGATTATGCCGTGCCCCCAAAGGTGGAGCTTTCCCCGGAAGCGCGTTTCCAGCGGATCAGGGCTTCGCTCACCAACGGAGACGACGAAAACCGTTTCCGGAACGCCCTGCGGGACCTGCCGCCGCTGTTTGAAACGCCGCTGTGCGGCCAGGCGCTGGAGCTGTATCTGTCCAACGTGGTGGCGCAGTACAATCTGGACAGCAGCCGGGAGTGGCTGACCCAGGCCGCAAAGGCGTACAGACAGTACCAGAACCGCTACCTCACCAGCCAGCAGGCGCTGCGCACCCTGGTCACCTTCGCGGGCAAACTGGGGGAGACAGAGCTGATTTTGTCCAGCGTGCGCCAGCTGATGGGGACGCAGACCATTATGGGCGCGGCGGGCACGGTGCAAAACGACGTGGCCATGTGCGCCAAGCTGTGCCAGACCCAGTACTGGAAGTCCGGGGACAAGCGGCTGCTGGAGTGCTGCGGCGAGTGCCTGGACACCATGAAAACCTGCCTTCCCCGGGATCTGTGGGGCAGTTTTTACAACTATCAGATGTTTTGGCTGGTGGAGACCGGGGAACTGGAGGAGGCGGCGGCGCTCCAGAAGGAGGCAGAAGAAAAGCAGATCGCGCTGGCGATGGATGAACCGGTGGCCCAAAAGCTGGGGGCGTACCGCGCGCAGCAGCAGCCGGCGCCGGAGCCGGAGCCGGAACCGGAGCCTGTCCCGGAGGACGAGGGAACGCCGGAGGAGACGCCAGAGCCAGAGATAGAACCGGAGCCGGAGGAAGAACCTGCCCCGGCGCCCAGGCGGCAGCACAGACCGCTGCCCGACCTGCCGGTGCGGAACGTCAAAATCGACCTGACCAACGGCATTTTCAAAGACATTACCTGCCCCGGCGGGGACGGCGACCCGGAGGCCGTGGAGACCGTGTGGCGGCTGATCGCCGGGGGAGCGGCCCCCAGCGCGCTGCTGTACGCCAGGGCGCTGACCCGGGGCGCGCCGGAGCTGTGGCAGCCGGTCTATGCCATGCTGGCCTATGCCTACCAGGACCCCCTGTTGGCGGAAGAGTACCGCTATGCCCGGCTGCAGGCCGTCTATGGCGCGGAGGTCCCCGGCTGCACCGTGGAGACCGTGGAGCGCTTCGCGCTGTGCGCCCTGCTGCGGATGCTGTTTGCGGACCAGATCGACGAAAACATCCTTTACTCCGTCAAAGAGAGCCTGATCCGGGACGCCCTGGGCGACTGCCGCCTGTACCAGGAGGCGGATGCCTTTTCCAACCTGTTCGAGGAGCTGTGTGCATTCATCCATGACCACCAACAGGGCTTCGGCCCGGAGACCGTCGGCAAGATCAAGAGCTTTGCCGAGGTCCGGCAGCAGAGGGAGACCGCCCAGCTGCGGGCCAGGGAGCTGTTGGAAATGCGGTCGGATGTCACAGCCTCCCGGAACGCCCGGGTGAACGGGGTGCGGCAAAAGCTGTTTGGCCGGGAAGGCTCTATGAAAAAACTGATCCGCATCGCGGCGGAGAACCGCGTGGACGAGCTGGAAGACGGGCTGCGTTTTTGCGAGCGGTTCCGGAAAAACCAGGCGGGCGCCTTTGTGATGGACGAAAAGCCGCTGAACCAGTACATCGACGAGATTTGGGACAGCACCAGCGAGCTGACCACCAGCCGGAAGACCGAGCGCCTGATAGGCGCCCAGCGGCAGAACATCCTCAACAAGGTGGAGTCCTATCTCCAGGCATACCAGCAATGGGCTGAGCTGTGCCAGGTCAAGGACACGGGTTCCAACGCCTACGTGGACGTTCGTGACCGGCTGCTCGACCTGGTGGAACAGGCCCGGCGGCAGTTGGCTGCCCGGGGACAGGAGACCCGGGCGGACGAAAACGCCGCGCTGACGGCGGTGGCGGAGACGCTTGCGGACATCAAGGCGCAGCTCCAGGGCAAAAAGGACACCCGGCAATATTTTTACCGGGACTTCCTGACCAGCGGCCATGTGGAGCTGGATATGGCCACCATGCTGCCCATGCTGGACGAATCGGTCTCCATCCTCCCCGGTTACGAGCTGTGGAACCGGGTGCTGCTCCACGAGCGGGATAAGATCCCCTTTGCGGAGTACCAGGAACAGGTGCTGCGGGGGGACGGCGCCCAGGAATACGACTTTGGCCGCCAGATGCTGCTGATCCGGTACCTGGGCAGCATGGACCCCCTGCCCGAAGGGGTGACGCTGGAGCAGCTGAACGAGCTGGAGGAGCAGATCTCCCGGAACGTGGAGGCCATGCCGTCGGAAATCCAGCGCATGGAGCAGAAGTTCAACGCGGAAATGGAACTGGCCGAGGCCTATGGCCGCTTTGCCGACCTGGGGGCCAAGGACCGCATTTTGCACGAGTTCCGGGACTGGTACCGGCCTTCCGCCGACCACTCCTGCAACTACGGCTTTTATAGTCGGGCCATGAACGCCTGCTGCGCCGCCGTGGAGCGGGATTCCCAGCGGCTGCGGGAAACCTATCTGGACAAGCTGAACCAGATGAAAGCGGACCTGGCGGCATTGCAGGAGGAGAAGGAGAACAACATCCTCGACGCCATCTCCGCCCTCATCGACGAGGGCAAATACTCCGTGGCGGACGACTATATGCGCCTGGCCCGCAGCGGCTACACCGCGCCGCCGGTGAGCTATATGCGCTCCGGCAACAGCACTGATTACTTCGAGCAGTTCCTCGACGAGTACAACGCCCTCTTTCAGAGCTATGGCCAGCAGGCGGAGCGGACGCTGCAGGAGGTGTACAAAGACTACAATCGCACGGGCCAGGGGGATGCCCAGCAGGACGCCTATGCCCTCATCGAGGCATGGCCCGGGGGCGACAGGACGCAGGACGAATCCATTGCCGCCTTTTTGACGGCGCTGGGGCTGCAAAAGCCCCGCCAGATCCAGCGGATCTCCGCCACCGGCGAGACCACCGATGAAAACACCCTCTCCTGGCACTATCTCCCGGAGCAGAGCGTGGACAACGCCTCCGACTACGAGCACCCCATTGCGGCCTTTGGCAGCAGGCTGTCCCGGGACGGCCTGACCATCCGGCTGATTTTGGGCCGGACGGCCAAGGACAAGATCCTCTCCACCATCCGCAGCTACGGCGCGACCGGCGGTCCGGTGGTGATTTTGCTGGACTACTTCCTCTCCCTGCCGGAGCGGCGGGCCATTGCCGCCACCATGAAGCAGGAGGGCGCCAGCACCCGCACGATGGTGCTCATCGACCGCATTATGGCGGTGTTCCTGTCCGGTATCCCCAAGGATGAGCGGGTCAAGGCCATGCTGCAATGCACGCTGCCCTTCAGCTGGCTGAACCCCTACCACAAGAGCAGCGCGTCGGTCATCCCGCCGGAGATGTTCATGGGCCGCCGGGAGGAACTGCGCAGCATCCTGGAACCCAGCGGCACCCACATCATCTACGGCGGCCGCCAGCTGGGCAAGACCGCCCTGCTCCAGCGAGCCAGGGCGCGGGTGGACAACAGCGCCCTGGGCAACTGGGCCATCTACCTCTCCATCAAGGAGAAAACCGAAGCGCAGGTGCTGCCCAAAATTTACGACGAGCTGGTGCTGACCGGTTTTTTGGACGCAGGCGACACCGTGACGAGCTGGGACGACCTGTGTACAGTCATCCGGGTCCGGATGCAGAGCCAGGAACAGGAGGTCAAGCAGGTGCTGCTGCTGCTGGACGAGGCGGACACCTTCCTGCAATCCTGCGAGAAGACCGGTTACATCGTCATCGACCAGCTGCTGGCCCTGCAAAACAGCACAGGAGACAAATTCAAGTTCGTACTGGCCGGCCTGCACAACGTCCTGCGCTACTCCCGAAAGGCGATGGACAACAACGTGTCGCTGATGCGGCTGTCCCCCATGTGCATCAAGCCGCTGAAATACAGCGAGGGCAGCGAGCTGCTGGAAAAGCCCCTGTTCTATCTGGGCTTCCGGGTGAAGCCGGAGCATACGCCGCTGATCTCCCAGATCCTGTCCACCTGCAACTATTATCCCGGCCTCATTCACTACTACGCCTATCAGCTGCTGAACAAAATGGAGCTGAACCGGACCAACGACACCAGCGCGCCCCCCTATTACCTGGACGAGACGCAGATCCGCAACCTGCTCCAGGACCCGGAGTTCAACGAGCAGATCAAGGAGAAGCTGTTCATCACCCTGGGGGTGGACGCCAACGAGGGCAACCACTACAGCATTTTGGCCTACGCGCTGGCCTATTGCTTCCACACCGACAAGGCAGGCGCGTCCTTCGGGTTCACCGCCCTGGACCTGATGCACATCTGCGCCCAGTTTGAGATCTGGACCATCAGCGACCTGGAGGAATACACCGTCCACGCGCTGCTGGAGGAGATGGTGGAGCTGAACGTGCTGCAAACCACCGACAAGAAGCAGTATTCCTTCAACCGGCGCAGCTTCCTGGAGATGCTGGGCGATGAAGAGACCGTTATGGAGGAGTTGTATCGTTTTGCCGATGTTAAATGAACCTGAGCTGTGGTGGAACGAAATGCCCGGCCCATCGAACCTGGTGGAGGAGGCCGCGGAACAACTGCTGCAAAGGGAGAGCGTCGCGCTCCACTGCGCGGAAGGCGTTATCCCGTGGGAGGAAGACTTCCGCATCAGCGTGAAAGAAAAGGTCCAGCGGCGGGACCCGGACTTTCTGTTGGACGCATATACCGCCCCGGCCCAGGGCGACCCGGGCCGTTGGGTCGTGGACCAGCTGACGGGGGGAGGCTTCTTCTGCCTCCCCTCGGAGGACCCGGTGCAGAAAGCCTCGGCGCAGGGGCTGCTGAAAAACCGCATTCTGTGGGTCAGCGGCATCCGGGAAAAGCGGCAGGCGGACGACTGGCTGGACCTGACCCAGCGGATGAAGCGGGTGCCGCCCCGGCAGCGAGGCTGCGTGGTGCTGCTGCTTCCCAGCGGCCTGCCGGGCCGTTCCTGGCTGGCGGAGCTGGATATGGAGGCGTTTGTGGGGGAATACGACCTGCACTTTTTCGCCGAGACGCTGACCTCCCGGCGGCGGATGCCCCGGTTTGAGAAAAAATACCTGGCGGAGCTGGCGGTGGCGCTGTCCCAGGGCGACCCCGGTCGGTGCGCCCGGTTCACGGCGATGGGCCGCCGCCTGGTGGAGGCCCCGGAAGCCCTGGAGATGGGCATGGACCACGCGGACAGGCACCACGCGGTCTGGCTGGCACAGATGCGGGTGGTGTTCGCCAAAATCGAAGAGACGAAGTTCGCCATCCTCCAGCGCAACCAGGCCGCTGTCAGCGACCTCGTGGGGGACAGGGACGATTTTGAAAATTACATCGTCGAAATTGGCGACATCGAGCTGCGGCACCTGATTCACGCCTCCAAAAACGGGCGGCTCTGGCTCCCGGCGGAGGACTGGCAGACCGTCCAGATCCTCTACGCCAACCGCAACCAGCTGGCCCACCACCACACCCTGTCGTTCCAGGAACTGGAGGAACTGAACGAACGGCTGCTCTGATCTGGCCCCTGTTCAAAATTTTTTCGCAAATTCTTCGCAATTTGTCCAACACCTGACCCCCGGGTTCTGCTATTCTATACTTGCAGGAAGCGAACAGGGCAACGCGAACTGCAACGCAACGTTTTTCATTTTTCTCCTTTCTTTTCTTTCTTTTCTCTCTTTCCGCAAAAGAAGCCGCCGGGCATTGGCCCGGCGGCTTTTGCGGTTTCTATGGTGCTGCGGCTACTTGGAGATCTTCACGGATTTTTTCCCGCTCCAGGCGGAGTAGTATTTTGTCCCGGAGACGGTCTTGTAGGCCCGGACCCGGACATAGTATTTCTTTTTCTTGGTCAGCTTGGAAATGGTCTTGCTCACCGTCTTATAGCTGGAGACGGTGACGGTCTTATAGCTGGAAAAGCTGCTGGAGGTGGAATACTGGATCTGGTAGCCGGTGGCCTTGGTGTTTTTGCTCCACTTCACCTTCAGCTTTTTGGTTTTGACGTTTTTCAGGCTGGAGATGGAGGGAGCCGACAGGCAATAGATGTTCTTGACGCTGCTCCAGGCAGAATAGCTCTTGGTGCCGCCCACGGTGCGGTAGGCCCGTACCCGGACATAGTATTTTGTCCCGTTGGTGCGGCTGGAGGTGGTCTTGCTGGTGCCGCTGGCCGTGGTGGTCTGGACATTTTTGGTGAAAGAGCTGTCGGTGGCGGTCTGCACCTGGTAGCCGGTGACGCTGCTGACCGCTTTCCACTTGACTGTCAGCTTGCTGCCGCTGGCGTTGGACAGGCTGGAAATGGAGGGTGCGCCGGACACCTTGGCGGAGGCGTCCACCTTATCGGAGATATAGTCGTCACCCAGGGCACAGATGTAATAGTTGTAGCCCGTGGCGGTGTAGCTGTAGGAATAGCTGCTTTTCCCGGTGGAGCGGGTGGTCAGCAGAGCGGCGGTGCCGCCGCTCCGGGGAAGCCGGTAGACCTGATAGCCGGTGGCCCCACTGACTGCGCTCCAGGTCAGGGTGGTCTTGCCGCTGCTGGTGGATTTGGTCACCGTAGGCCGGCTGAGGGAGGGCGTCGTGGTACTCTGTTGAGTGACAGCGTAGGGGGTGCTCTCCGCGTCCGCCACGGACTGCCGCAGCACCGCCAGATGCAGGGAGGAACAGGTATAGGAGTCGGTGTTGATTTCCTTGATGCCGGAGAGATCCATGCCGCAGGCGGAGGCCACGCTCATGGCGGCCAGGTAGCGGCCCAGTCCGTAGGACAGGTGTTTCGCGTCTCGGTTCAGGGTGTCGCCCAGGTAGCTGCTGCGGGCGTTCTGGATGGCGGTGCCCGCGGTGATGATCAGATCTACCGCGCCGCTGGCGGCAACTGCGCTCTTGGTTGTGGAACAGATATAATTGTACATGGTCAGTTGGCTGCCGCCAAATACACTTTTATAAACCGAGTTGCCGCTGTTGCTGCGATGCGCCCAGGTCATCTCGAAGCCGATCTTCACGTCGGCGTTGCCGCACAGCCCCACTACATAGTTGGAGAGCAGGGTCAGATAGTTGTCCCCGGCGGAGTTATAGAACGTGCTGGACAGTCCGGAATCGGTACTGTGCTGCTGGAAAATGATGATGTCCCAGTCCTCATCCTCCACCGCCTGGGCCATTGTCGCGTTGCTGGTGGTTTTCCAGCTGCCGGAGGCGTTTTTCCGGTAGGTGTAGGCGGCGGTATCGTTTTGGGCGTAGCTCCAATGGTTGGCAAGGGTCTGGTCGCCCTTTTGCAGGTTGCCTACCACCACATCGTACCCGGCGTCATCAGCCACCTGGTAGAGGTATTCAGTGCTGCCCACGCTGAAGCTGTTGCCAATGACCAGAATACGGAAGGTGGTACCCTTTTTTGCATAGGAGCATTTGTAGGCCGCAGTCCGGGTGGCGGAGGCCGCAGCGACTTCCGCCTCGCCCTCTGCCTCGTCCTCAGCAGATTCCCCAGCGGCGTCCTCGGCTGCGGAAACGACGGCCTCTTCTTCCGCTTCGACCGTAGCTTCCCCTTCGTCTGCGGTTTCGTCCGGGTCAGAGACGGCTGTGTTTTCCTCAGCCGTTGGCTGTTCCGTCTCCGCCTCCGACTCCGCTTCGGTCGGATCCGCATCCGTTGCAGTTTCGGCGGCGTCCTCCGCAGCTTCCCCGGCGTCCTCAACCGGGGTGTCCGGGTCAGATTTTGTTTCCCAGGTGGTTTCGGCAGCGTCCTCTGTCTGCGTGTTCTCGTCCTGGCTGATGGCGTAGGTTGCCGCTTCGTCCAGGCTGGCTGCCGCCGCTTCCATGGGGAGAGTCCCCAAAACCAGCACCAGGGCCAGCAGCGCGGCCAACCCGTGCCGTAAGGTTTGCTTCATAAAAATATCCTCCTATCCATACCCTAATATTACGACGATACAACATTTATACAGGTAGTTTACTACGGGGGGGGGGTAAAATTACAAGTGTTATTTTGGTTATTTTTAATGATTTTTCCCATTTTAAAACGAAAAGCCCGCTCCCGTTCGGAAGCAGGCGTTTCGTTCTTTATGTATATGGTCACTTGGATATCTTCACAGATTTTTTCCCGCTCCAGGCGGAATAATATTTCGTCCCGGAGACGGTCTTGTAGGCCCGGACCCGGACGTAATACTTCTTCCCCTTGGTCAGGCTGGAAATGGTCTTGCTCACCGTCTTATAGCTGGAGACGGTGACGGTCTTATAGCTGGAAAAGCTGCTGGAGGTGGAATACTGGATCTGGTAGCCGGTGGCCTTGGTGTTTTTGCTCCACTTTACCGTCAGCTTTTTGGTTTTGACGTTTTTCAGGCTGGAGATGGAGGGGGCCGACAGGCAGTAGATGCTCTTTGTGCTGCTCCAGGCGGAGTAATATTTCGTCCCGGAAACGGTTTTGTAAGCCCGCACCCGGACATAGTATTTCGTCCCGTTGGTGCGGCTGGAGGTGGTCTTGCTGGTGCCGCTGACCGTTGCTGTCTGGACATTTTTGGAGAAGGAGCTGTCGGTGGCGGTCTGGACCTGGTAGCCGGTGACGCTGCTGACAGAGCTCCACTTGATGGTCAGCTTGCGGCTGCTGGCGTTGGACACGCTGGAGAGGGTGGGGGTGCCCACGCAGTAGATGGTCTTGACGGCACTCCAGGAGGAATAGTACTTTGTCCCGGAGACGGTGGTGTAGGCCCGGACCCGAACGTAGTACTTCGTCCCGCTGGTGCGGCTGGAGGTGGTCTTGCTGGTGCCGGAGACGGTGGCGGTCTGGACATTTTTGGTGAAGGAGCTGTCGGTGGCGGTCTGGACCTGGTAGCCGGTGGCTCCGCTGACCGCGCTCCACTTGACGGTCAGTTTGTTGCCGCTGGCGTTGCTGACGCTGGAGATGGTGGGCTGGGCCAGGCTGATGCTGTTGCTTGCGGCCGCCACTGTGTTGCTGACCGCGTCGGCGATATAGTCGTCGCCCAGGGCGTACACCTGATAGGAGTTGCTGGCGCTGCCCGTGTAGGAATAGCTGCTGTTCCCGGTGGAGAGGGTGGTCGCCAGAGTGAAGTCGCTTTCACCGTTCGCCATTTGGTAGACCGCATAGCCGGTGGCCCCGCTGACGGCGCTCCAGGTCAGGGTCGTCTTGCCGCTGCTGACAGAGGAAGTGACCGAGGGGCTGCTGAGGACAGGGAGGGTCGTGGTCTGGGCGGTGACGGCGTAAGGCGTCGCCTCCGCGTCCGCGATGGACTGCTCCAGAACCGCCAGGTGCAGCGAGGAATAGACGCCGTAGCTGGAGCTGCTGTTGATGGCGGTGAGGCCGGAGAGATCCATGCCGCAGGCAGAGGCCAGGCTCATGGCGGCCAGCCACCGGCCCAGCCCGTAGGACAGGTGCTTGGTGTCCCGGTTCAGGGTGTCGCCGATATAGCTGCTGCGGACGTTCTGGATGGCGGTGCCCGTTGTGATGATGAGATCCACCGCGCCGCTGTCGACCACTGCCGCCTGGGTGGCGTCGCAGATTTTCTGGTACATGGTCATCTGGTCGTTGTTATAGCGGTTGCACTCGCTGTCAGGGCAGTCCTCAATGTGCGCCCAGGTCATCTCAAAGCCGATCTTCACATCGGCGTTGCCGCACAGCCCGGTGACGTAGTCCGCCAGCAGGGTCAGGTAGTTGTCTCCGCTGGAGTTATAAAACTTGCTGGACTGCCCGGCGGCGATGCTCTGTTGATGGAAGATGATGATGTCCCAGTCCTCATCCTGCACCGCCGTGGACATGGACACGCTGCTGGTGCTTTTCCAGCTGCCGGAGGTGTTCTTCCGGTAGGTGTAAACGGCGGAATCGTTTTTGGCATAGCTCCAGTGGTTGGCCAGGGTGGTAGAGCTGAGCTGGAGGTTGCCCACCACCACGTCATATCCGGCGTCTGTGGCCACCCGGTAGAGGTATTGGGTGCTGTCCACGCTGTAGCTGTTGCCAATGACCAGAATACGGAAGGTGGTTCCCTTTTTTGCGTAGGAACGCTTATAGGCTGCGGTCCGGGTGACAGATGCCTCGGCTTCCTCCTCCGCCGTCTCTTCCCCGGCGGCTTCCTCCGCCGCAGAAACGACGGCGTCCTCCTCAACTTCGGGTTCCGTCTCTTCCTCCGCAGTGGAGGCGGTTTCCCCGGCGGAGGCGGAATCCTCCTCGTCCGGTTCGGAGGAAGATGTGTCCTCCGCTTCCGTGGCTGTCTCTGTCTCGGTTGGCTCCGAAGCGGTATCTTCGGCGGCATCCTCCGCAGTCTCTCCGGCTTCGGACGCCACAGCGGTGTCCTCTGTCTGTGTGTCCTCCTCCTGGCTGACGGTGGAATACGTTGTTTCGTCCAGGCTGACCGCCGCCGCCCCGGCGGGGAAGGTCCCCAAAACCAGGACCAGGGCCAGCAGCGCGGCCAGGCCGCGCCGGAAAGATTGGTTCATATGCGTTCTCCCTTCGGTGCTTCCATCCTTCAACAGGACGGCGAGGTGGTTTTTTTACAATTAGTTTACTACCAGAGCGGGGAAAATACAAGAGGTTTTTGCATATAAAAAAGGTTCAAATGGCGAAAAAGACGAAAAAAAGAACATTTTTCGTTCGGATACAAAAAGCTGCTCCCGCAGAGGGGAGCAGCTTTGCTGCGTATGGAGTTGTGGAACAGGCCGTCAGTCGTTGAACATCCTGCGCTCCCACTCGGCCGCGCCGGTGGAGAAGTCGGTGTTGAAGGTGGTCTCCCGCTCCTCCACGTCGGTGAGCAGGCTGGCGTACTTGGAATCGAAGGGGGACATACTGGACTTTTCCTTGACGGCGACGGCCACCGTCTTGGCGGCCTTATCCGGCGCGACGATGGTGCCCGCGCCGCCCACGCAGCCGCCGGGGCAGCCCATGCCCTCCAGCAGGTAGCCGTCGTACTTGCCGGCCTTGGCCATGAGCAGCATCTTCTTGCACTCGGCCAGGCCCTCGGCCCGGGCCACCTTGACCTCCATCTCGGGGTGGGTCTTGGCAATGACGTTCTTCACCGCCTGGGCCACGCCGCCGCTGATGGCGAAGCCGCAGCCGTCGCCGCTGGCCTCGTTGAAGGGCAGGAACTCGGATTCGGGGATGTCGTCAAAGCTGATGCCTTTGGCGTCCATAATGCCCTGGACTTCCTCAAAGGTGAGCACGAAGTCCACGTCGGAGCGGATGGTGCGGCGCATGGCCTCCAGCTTCTTGGCGGCGCAGGGGCCGATGAAGGCGACCTTCGCGCCGGGGTGCTCCTTCTTGATGAGGCGGGCGGTCAGCACCATGGGGGTCAGGGCCATGGAGATGTTGTCCGCGAACTGGGGGACGGTCTTTTTGGCCAGCACCGCCCAGGCGGGGCAGCAGGAGGTGGCCATAAACTTGAGCTTGGAGGGTACCTCCTCCACGAAGTCCCGGGCCTCTGCGATGGTGCACAGGTCCGCGCCGATGGCGACCTCCACCGCGTCCTCGAAGCCCAGCCGCTTAAAGACGGCGCGGACCTTCTGGTCGGTGCGCTTGGCGGAGAACTGCCCGGCGAAGGCGGGGGCCACGGCGGCGTAGACCGGGGTGTCGCTCTTCAGGGCGGTGATGGTCTGGTAGATCTGGCTCTTGTCCACGATGGCGGCGAAGGGGCAGGACACCAGGCACTGTCCGCAGGAGACGCACTTGTCGTAGTCGATCTGGGCGCGGCCCTTCTCGTCGCTCTTGATGGCGCCCGCGCCGCAGGCCTTGGTGCAGGGGCGTTCCTGCTTGATGATGGCGCTGTAGGGGCAGGCGGTGATGCACCGGCCGCACTTGATGCACTTGGACTGGTCGATGTAAGACTTGCCGTTGACCATGGAAATGGCCTTCTTGGGGCACATTTCCATACAGGGATGCTCCAGGCAGCCCTGGCAGCCGTTGGTGACGATGACCTGCTTCTCCGGGCAGGCGTGGCAGGCGAATTTGATGACGTTGATCAGCGGGGGCGTGTAGTAGTGTTCCGGCACCTCGGCGTCGTCGATGCCGGTGGAGATGGGGCCGGACTCGGCCGCCGTGCGGACGGGCATACCCATGGCGGTGCGCAGCCGCTCGCCCAGAATGGCCCGCTCCAGGAAGATGTTGTCCCGGTAAGAGCCGACCTCGCCGGGGAGGATCTTGAAGGGGATCTCCTCGAAGTCCTGCTTGGTGCCGCCCTCGTAGGCGAACCGCGCCACCTCGGTGAAGACCTTCCGGCGCAGGTCTGTTTTGCTGGAATACAGTCCTCTCATGATGTCATTCTCCTTTTTCCGTATGTACGACCCGCTCTCCCCGGGGCGGCTCCTACCCTCGATTGAGCGGCCTCCGGTCAGGCAGAGAGCGGAACGCAGCCGCCTTGCAGCGGGGGCGCAGCCCCCAGGCGGCTAAACTCTCCCGGTGCGAGAAACGAAGCTTTCGTCAAGCACCTTTTGTAAGGTCAGTATAACACACAACTTTGCCCTTGGCAACCGGATAGGCAAAAGTTTGCCAATTTTTTCACAGACTTTTTCGCCTACGCCGGACGGGGCAGGTTCCACTGGTACTTTGTGACCAGCCACCGGAGCACAAAGGTGACGCCGATGCCCACGGCGGCGGCCAGGGAGCTGTCCGCTCCCCACAGGTCCAGCAGGTAGTAGGCCGTGGCTCCGGCGATGGCCGCCAGGGCATAGATGTACTTGGTCAGGATGAAGGGAATCTCCACCAGGATGATGTCCCGCAGCAGGCCGCCGCCCACCGCCGTCACCGTCCCCATAAAGACCACCAGAAAGCCGTTGGACTGATATCCCGCCGCCACAGCCACCTGACAGCCGGTGACGGCGAACATCCCCAGTCCCACCGCGTCCACCAGGTTGTTGATCCGTTCCACCAGCGCCTCCTCTCGGTAGTAGGTCTCGCTATGGCGGAGGACGGCGAAAAACACCAGCAGGGCCATCAGCCGGGCCACGTTCAGGTCCTGCCAGTTGGTGAACATGGCAGGTGGGAACCGCCCCAGTAGCACGTCCCGAATCATGCCGCCGCCCAGGGCGGTGGTCTCCGCCAGGAAGATCACCCCGAACAGGTCGGCCTTCTTCTGGCAGGCCACCATCGCCCCGGAGAGGGCGAAGGCGGCGGAGCCAAGCAGGTCGATGAGGAAAAATACCAGCTCTGGAATCATATGAAACACTCCCCCATTGCAGCAAAACGCGAACCGAGCACCCGTTCGGTTCCCGGTCCACTGTAAGCGACTGTGGGAAAAATGTCAATGGTTTTTCTGGGGTATAGAACCCCTTGCGCAAATCGGGGGAGAATGGTAAAGTAAGTAACAGGAAAAACAGGAGAGAGAGGGCGATGTCCTATGAAAAACAGGCGGGAACAGACAAACCCAGAGGACGCTCTGCTCAGGGAACTGGGATTCGGTGACGACGAGCTGGACACCGGAAGAGCGGCGCTGCAACGGTTCCGGGCGGCGAATGAGCGCCTGTGGAAACAGCAGGAGATGTCTCCGGAGTACCTTGCGCTGTTGAAAGAACGGGGGTACGACGAGGAATTTGAAATTCTTGAGGAAGAACCGGATGAGGGCGGGCCAGAGGGTTGACCCGCCGCCGCCACGTTAAAACTCCCCGCCCTTGCGGCCCAGATGGGGCTGGTCATCGCTCCGGTTCCGGTGGAGGCGGCCCCCGTCAGGCCACAGCCGGTCCGTGTGCTGGAAGGTGGCGTCCCCGTCCCGGATGTCCGGCGTCAGGTCGTAGCCAAATTCTGTGTCGGTTTTCCGCTCCGAGAGAGGCTTCTTCCGCTTTTTCATGGTGTATCCCCCTTATTCGTGACGGTTTGCCCGTGTTTTACCGGTAGTATGCCTCCTTTTTGCCGTTTTATGCGTGGCTGCGCCGCCCCGGACAGCACCCGCCAGTTCAGACAAAATTCTTTCGAGAATTTGGGGCCAGCCCCTTGATTTTTTCGCGTAATCTGATACAATGAGTTTATTCTAAGAAGGAGGAACTTCTACTATGGCATACAAGATTACTGATAGCTGCATCTCCTGCGGCTCCTGCGCGGATCAGTGCCCCGTGGGCGCGATCTCCGAGGGCGACACCTCTTATGTCATCGACGCCGACGCCTGCATCTCCTGCGGCTCCTGCGCCGCTCAGTGCCCCATGGGTGCGATCGAGGAGGAATAATCTCACCCTCACGGCACTTTTTCCGGTACATCGCCCCACGTGAGTGGGGACGCCGCTGAGCGCATCCGCGCCCCGGCGGCATGAAGAATACGGCCACACGGGAGCGTCCGCCCCTGTGTGGCCGTGTTTTTTGGGGGATATTTGCGACTGCGGAAAAATGTTCATTTGTCAATGATGTGAAACTGGGAAAAGGGAAAGAGTTTATTGG
>JAJQAS010000011.1 GCA_021203685.1 Clostridiales bacterium
CTCGCCTCCCCTGAAAGGGGAGGGGGACCATGCGAAGCATGGTGGAGGGGTTTTCCGCCGAAGTTTCTGCTAATACTGAGTAAAAACAAACCAAAAACCGCGCAAAAAAGCGCCTGCCCCTGAAAATGGGACAGGCGCTGAATTATTGCGATGGTAAAGCTCAGGGCTTCTTACTTGATCATAGAGGCGACTTCGTCAGCGAAGTTCTCCTCTTTCTTCTCGATGCCCTCGCCGGTGACAAAGCGGGTGAACTTGACGACCTGGATCTTGCCGCCCAGCTGCTTGGCGACGGCCTTGACGTGCTGCTCCACGGTGGTCTTGTTCTCCTTGACGTACTGCTGGTTCAGCAGGCAGACCTCGGCGTAGAAGTTGTTCATGCGGCCCTTGACCTTGTTCTCGGCGATCATCTTGCGCTTGGCCTCGGGGATCTTGGTGTTGTCCTTGCCCTCTTCGATGGCCTTGGCCAGCTGAACGGCCTTCTCCTTCTCCACTTCCTCGGCGGGGATCTCGTCGGAGGAGACATAGGAGGGGCTCATGGCGGCGATCTGCATGGCCAGGTCCTTGCCCAGCTCAGCGACAGCGGCGGTGTCCTCGATGCCCTCGGCTTTCAGGTTGACCAGCACGCCGATCTTGCCGCCCATGTGGACATAAGCCACGTTGATGCCGTCGGCATAGCGGACGAAGCGGCGGATCTGGATATTCTCACCGATGGAGAGAACGCGGTCAGCGGTGACGGCGTCCACGGTGCGGTCCTCGCCGGGATAATTGGCGGCCTTCAGAGCCTCCACGTCGGCAGGGTCCTCGGTGGCCACGACGGTAGCCACGTCGTCCACGAAAGCCTGGAAGGTGGCGTTCTTGGAGACGAAGTCGGTCTGGGAGTTGACCTCGATGACGACGCCCACACCGTCGATGACATAGGCCTTGGAAACGCCCTCAGAGGCGACCTTGGAAGCCTTCTTGGCCTGAGCGGCCAGGCCCTTTTCCCGCAGCCAGTCAACGGCCTTGTCCATGTCGCCGTCGCAGGCCACCAGGGCCTCCTTGCACTTCATCATGCCCACGCCGGTCATTTCCCGGAGCTCTTTTACAGTCTTAGCGGAAATTGCCATTGTTATAACCTCCTGTATAGGTTCCTAAGATGCCCGCCCGTTTCAGGCGGGCATGAAAATTGCTGCCTCTATTAAGCCTCGACGGTCTCTTCGCCCTGCTTGCCCTCGATGATGGCGTTGGCCATGATGCCGGAGATCAGGCGGATGGCGCGGATGGCGTCGTCGTTGCCGGGGATGACATAGTCCACCTCGTCGGGGTCACAGTTGGTGTCCACGATGGCGACCACGGGGATGCCCAGCTTGCGGGCCTCGGCGATGGCGTTGTGCTCCTTGCGGGGGTCCACCACGAAGATGGCGCCGGGCAGGGTGTTCATGTCCTTCACGCCGCCCAAGTATTTCTCCAGCTTCTCCTGCTCGTGGAGCAGCTTGATGACTTCCTTCTTGGGGAGCATGTCGAAGGTGCCGTCCTCCTGCATCTTCTTGAGCTGGTTCATGCGGTCCACGCGGCCACGCATGGTCTTGAAGTTGGTCAGCATACCGCCCAGCCAACGGCTGTTCACATAGAACATGGAGCACCGGGTGGCTTCGTCCTTGATGGCCTCCTGGGCCTGCTTCTTGGTGCCGACGAAGAGCAGGCTCTTGCCGTCCGCGCCCAGGCTCTTGACGAAGTTATACGCCTCGTCCAGCTTTTTGACGGTTTTCTGCAGGTCGATGATATAGATGCCGTTGCGCTCGGTGTAGATATAAGCGGCCATCTTGGGGTTCCACCGACGGGTCTGGTGGCCGAAGTGAACGCCGGCCTCCAGGAGCTGTTTCATAGATACGACTGCCATGGATAAAATCCTCCTTGTTTAGTTGTTACCTCCACCCGGTTCATTTCCGGCGCCAACCGGCCCCTTGGGGCGGCACAGGGCGCAGAATCCCCCTGGTGTGCGTAATCACGGCTGTTATCATACAACATTTTCCCAACAAACGCAAGCCTTTTTTGCCGGGTTTTTCAGGTTTTTTCGTTCCGTGCCCGAACTCCGCCCGGTCAAACGGGGGAATTGCACATTGCACATTGCTAATTGCACATCATAGCGCAGCGGCTGCGCGACCGGAACCGTCAGAAAAGTTTCTTCCCTTCCCGCCCGGCGGTGCGCACCTCCGGCGCGCCCTCCACCAGAATGATGTCCTCCCCGAACCGGCGCACGTCCTCCCAGCGCACCAGCCGCTCCTCCCGCCGCCCGAAGAGGCCGAAGAACCTGGCCCGCCCCGGCACCACCAGCGTCCGTATCTGGCCGGTGTCCAGGTCGAAGGACAGGTCGCCCACATAGCCGTATCGCGTCCCGTCGGTGACGCAGATCACTTCCTTCCAGCGCAGGTCGTTCAGCGTGGTCTCCATCGTCAGCCCCCCTTATCCTTTTTAGGATACGCAAGGCACAGATTGTCCTATGAATGTCTCCCCTTTGAATAATCATTAGCAATTTCTTCTAATTTCTGTAGGGGCGGCCTTTGTGTATAGTGAAGTAAGATAGGTAACAGGTAGTGAAGGGACATAGGTAACAGTTT
>JAJQAS010000177.1 GCA_021203685.1 Clostridiales bacterium
AGGGAGATGACCATGTTCTTGTAGTCGATGGGGTCGCCCAGGCCGTAGATGCACGACACCGAGGACACCACAATGACATCCTCCCGCTCAAACAGGGCGGAGGTGGCGCTGTGGCGCAGCCGCTCGATCTCGTCGTTGATGCTGGCGTCCTTCTCGATGAAGGTGTCCGTGTGGGGGATATACGCCTCCGGCTGGTAGTAGTCGTAGTAGCTGACGAAGTACTCCACCGCGTTGTGGGGGAAGAACTCCTTGAACTCCGCACAGAGCTGGGCGGCCAGGGTCTTGTTGTGGGCCAGCACCAGCGTGGGTCGCTGCACCCGCTCGATGACCTTGGCCATGGTAAAGGTCTTGCCGCTGCCGGTGACGCCCAGCAGCGTCTGCTCGTCCAGCCCCAGCTCCACCCCCTGGGCCAGCGCATCGATGGCCTCCGGCTGGTCGCCGGAAGGGGAGTAGGGGCTTACCACTTCAAATTTCGGCATACGACACTCCTTACTTCAATTTGCAATGTGCAATTAGCAATGTGCAATTATGCGCTTTCTTTCAGCGTCTCCCGCTGTGGAAAGGTTGCCCATTATCCTTTGTTGCAAAATACTCTCTCTGCCTTTGAATTGACCATGTGCAAGAACCACTCAAGCGGCACTTCCGCTTTGCTCCCTGCCTTCTCAGGGGCGGTAAGAGAGGTGGTCAGCTGCAAATGACAATTCTCCGTAGAAAACCGGCTCTGCGCTGGAACAAATGCCGCGGCGTATGGTTTACGCCATTGCACATTGCAAATTGCTAATTGCTAATTGTCACCCCATCAGCCCCGACTCCCGCATGGACACATAGTCATCGTCCGCGAACACCAGATGGTCCCGCAGGTCAATTTCCAAAGCGCGGAGGATGCAGGCGCAGCTGCGGGTGGTGGCGATGTCCGCCTGAGAGGGCATTGCCAGGCCGCTGGGGTGGCTGTGGGCCAGCACCACCCAGGTGGCCCGGTGGCGCAGCGCCGTCTCTGTCAGCAGGCGGGTGTCCAGCCCTACCGCGCTGTCCCCGCCTTCCCCCAGGAAGTCGCAGCCCAGCACCTTGCCCTTCCGGTCCACAGAGAGCAGATAGACCTGCTCCCGCCGGACGCCGAAGAAATAGGGCCGCAGGTAGTCTGCCGCCTCCCGCTCGTTGCGGACGATGGCCTCCGGCCCGCTCTCCTGCTGCCAGCAGCGGCGGGCGATTTGGGGCACCAGTCCCAGCAGCACCACGGCGCTGTCCCCGATGTCCTTCACCTGGCGCAGCTCGTTGGGGGAGGCGGTGAGCACGCCGGACAGGGAGCCGAACCGGCTGATGAGCTGGTGGGCCAGCAGGTTGGTGTCCTTCCGGGGAATGGCGTAGAACAGCAGCAGCTCCAGCAGCTGGTGGTCGTCCATGCCGCGCTCACTCAGCTCCAGGAACCGCCGCTTCATTCGCTGCCGGTGACCGGCGTGGAGATTTTCCTGACGTTCCATCGCCGTGTCCCCCTCGTTGTCACAAAAACACACAAAATATCCTTTGCAATATGCAAAAATATCTACTGTCGCGGACTAATGCCCGCGTTTTGGCCTCACGTCATTGCACATTGCACACTGCTAATTTCAAATTACCGCGCGCCGTACTGCTCCAGATACGCTTCCATTTTACCCTTCATTTCGTCGTCGATATGCACCTTGCCATCGATGGGGCGGTTATGCAGAAATTCAATGATCTCCCGGACGGTGACGATGGGCCAGACCTGAATGCCGTAGTCCTGGCGCAGCTCGTCCAGGGTGGAGCAGTCCCGGGTGCCCCGCTCCATGCGGTCCACCGAGACAAACAGGGTGGTGATCTTCACGTCGGCCACCTGGCGGAACAGCTCGATGCTCTCCCGGACGGCGGTGCCGGCGGTGACCACGTCCTCCACAATGGCGATGACATCGCCGTCCTTGGGCTTGTAGCCCACCATAGAGCCGCCCTCGCCGTGGTCCTTGGCCTCCTTGCGGTTGAAGCAATAGGGCAGGTCCCGGCCATAGTTCCGGTAAAGGGAGGCGGACCCCGCCACCACCAGGGGGATGCCCTTATAGGCCGGACCAAAGAGGGCGGTCACATCGTCGCCCAGGTGTTCGTTCATACAGGCGGCGTAGTAGTCCCCCAGGCAGGCGGCCTGGGCGCCGGTCTTGTAGTTGCCGGTGTTGACGAAATAGGGGGTTTTCCGGCCGGACTTGGTGACGAAGTCGCCGAAGGTCAGCACGCCGGAGCGCACCATAAAGGTGATGAACTCTTCCTGATAAGTCATATTACAGTCTCCTTTGCAGGGGGTGATTTGGTTATCGAAAGTTTGTACCACTCAGTATACCACCCGCTCTCCCCTGGCACAAGAGGGAAATTCACCGAGAAAAGATACCGCATCCATTGATTTCCTCTCTTTTTCCCCAACATCCAGCAGCCCGGTGTCGTGTGACAGAGTGTGGAAGCACTTTTCTCCATTACCACGGAATTTGCCTCCGGGAGACGGGCTGTTTTTGTGCATCTGTCTATAATTTTGCAATTTTTCATTTTTCTTCTTGCATTTTTAT
>JAJQAS010000276.1 GCA_021203685.1 Clostridiales bacterium
GCTATGTGGGCGACGACGTGGAGAACATTCTGCTGCGCCTGGTCCAGGCCGCCGACTACGACGTGGAGCTGGCCGAGCGGGGCATCATCTATGTGGACGAAATCGACAAAATTGCCCGCAAGAGCGAGAACACCTCCATCACCCGGGATGTCTCCGGCGAGGGCGTGCAGCAGGCCCTGCTGAAAATCCTGGAGGGCACTGTGGCCAACGTGCCGCCCCAGGGCGGGCGCAAGCACCCCCACCAGGAGTTCATTCAGGTGGACACCACCAACATCCTCTTTATCTGCGGCGGCGCCTTCGATGGCATCGAGAAGATCATCGAGGACCGCACCGACCGCACCAGCATCGGCTTCGGCGGCGAGCTGCTGAGCAAAAAAGAGAAGCAGGCCACTTCCCTGCTGAAAGAATTGCAGCCCCACGACCTGTTGAAGTTCGGAATCATCCCCGAACTGATTGGCCGTCTGCCGGTCATCACCACCCTCAGCGCCCTGGATCGGGACCAGCTGGTGCAGATTTTGACCCAGCCCAAGAACGCCCTCGTCAAGCAGTACCAGAAGCTGATGGAGTACGATCAGGTGCAGCTGGAGTTCCAGCCGGAGGCGTTGGAGGTCATCGCGGAGGCCGCTCAGGACCGGGGCATCGGCGCCCGCGGCCTGCGGGCCGTGGTGGAGGACACTATGAACCAGCTGATGTATCAGGTCCCCTCCGACCCCACCATCACAAAGGTGACCATCACCGCCGACTGTGTCCGGCACACCGGGGAGCCGCTGATGGAGCGGAATCCCAGCCAGACCCGCCGCATCCCGCCTCGCCGCACAGCGGGGAGCGTCTCCCAGGACGCCAAAAAGCGCCGCCGGGGCAACGCTTCTTAAAGGGGTCGGCGCTGTAAAAAAACCAAATCCCAGGGCGGCACCGCCCAGGAGAAGCTCTACGCAGGGGCCTGGGCGGTTACGCTCTGTGTCCCTGCGCGTTTCTCATTTCCAGCCGAATCATTCGGTGCCGTCTCAAAAGGAACCTGACTATGAACGAAGAACTGATTTCCGAACCTGTCACCAACACGACCGATATGCCCGCAATGGCTCTGCGGGGGCTGACGGTTTTCCCCGGCATGACCGTCCACTTTGACGTGGGGCGGGAGGCGTCCATCCGGGCGCTGAACACTGCCATGGAGGACGGGGACACGATTTTTCTGGTGACTCAGAGGGACCTGGCCGTAGAGGAACCGGAACAGAACGACCTGTACGACATGGGCACCATCGTGGCCGTTCGCCAACTGCTCCGCCTGCCGGGGGACAACGTGCGCATCATGGTGGAGGGGCTGTTCCGCGCCCGGCTGGTGGAACTGCGGGAGACCAAACCCTACCTCATCGCCGCCGTGGAGAAAATCCCCAACGTCACCGTCTCCGGCACTTTGCGCAGCGAGGCAGTGCTGCGCCAGACCTACGAGCTGTTTGAGCGCTACGCCGAGCTGTCCCCCAAGATGGCCCCGGAGGTGGTGTTGACGGTCATCTCCAGCCGGGATCCGGCGTATCTGGCGGATTTCATCGCCCAGAACATCGCCATCCGCACCGAGGACAAGCAAGCCATCCTGGACGAGGTGCGGCCCCTCCGCCGCCTGGAGAAGCTCAACGCCATCCTCAAGCGGGAGGGCGAGGTGCTGGAGCTGGAGCACGACCTGGACGACAAAATGCAGTCCCATATGAACCAGGTCCAGAAGGACTATTACCTGCGGGAACAGCTGAAGGTCATCCAGAACGAGCTGGGCGAAGGAGAGGACGGCGGCAGCGACCTCCAGGAGTACGCCGACAAAATCGCCCAGGCCCATTTGCCCGAAGATGTGAAGGAAAAGCTCAACAAGGAGCTGAAACGGCTCTCCAAGCAGCCCTTCGGCTCCGCCGAGGGGTCGGTCATCCGCAACTACCTGGACGTGTGCCTGGACCTGCCCTGGAACAAGCGCACCAAAGAGCGGGTCAACCTGGACGCGGCCCGGAAGGTGCTGGACGCCGACCACTACGGCATGGAAAAGGTCAAAGAGCGCATTCTTGAGTTCATCGCCGTGCGCAAGCTGGCCCCCGACCTGCGGGGGCAGATCATCTGCCTGGCGGGGCCTCCCGGCGTGGGCAAGACCTCCATCGCCGCGTCCCTGGCCAAGGCCATGAACCGGAAGATGGCCCGTATCTCTCTGGGCGGCATCCACGACGAGGCGGAAATTCGCGGCCACCGCAAGACCTATATCGGGGCCATGCCCGGCCAGATCATCAAGGCCGTGGAAAAGGCGGGCAGCTCCAACCCGCTGATTTTGCTGGACGAGGTGGACAAGCTGGGCAGCGACTACAAGGGAGACCCCTCCTCTGCCCTGCTGGAGGTGCTGGACGCCGAGCAAAACGCCACCTTCCGGGACAATTTCCTGGAGCTGCCCTTCGACCTGTCCGACGTGCTGTTCATCACCACCGCCAACGACCTGGGGGCGGTACCCGCCCCCCTGCGGGACCGGATGGAGGTCATCGAGCTGTCCTCCTACACCGACGAGGAGAAGCTGCAAATCGCCCGCCGCCACCTGCTGCCCAAGGAGATGAAGCGCCACGGCGTCAACGGACGCAACTTCCGGGTCACGGACGACGCCATTCGGGAGATCATCGCCGGGTACACCATGGAGTCCGGCGTGCGGCAGCTGGAACGGCAGCTGGCCCGGCTGTGCCGCCGGGCGGCCATGCAGCTGGTCAGCGGCGAGACCAAACGGGTCACCGTCAACGGGGACAACCTGGAAACCTTCCTGGGCATCCGCAAATACCACCGGGAGCGGTACAGCCGCACCCCCCAAGTGGGGGTCGTCAACGGCCTGGCCTGGACCTCCGTGGGCGGCGAAATGCTGGAGGTAGAGGTCAACGTGCTGCCCGGCACCGGCAAGGTGGAGCCCACCGGCAACCTGGGCAGCGTGATGCAGGAGTCCTGCCACTCCGCCATCTCCTATATCCGCTCCGCCGCGGACAGGCTGGGGGTTCCCGCCGACTTCTACCAGAACCGAGACATCCACATTCACTTCCCGGAGGGGGCCGTCCCTAAGGATGGGCCTTCTGCCGGCGTCACCATCACAACCGCCATCGTCTCCGCCCTGACCAACACGCCGGTAAAACCGGACGTGGCCATGACCGGCGAGGTGACGCTGCGGGGCCGGGTGCTGCCCATCGGCGGCCTGCGGGAAAAGACCATGGCGGCCTACCGCGCCGGGATGAAAACCGTCATCATCCCCAGGGACAACGAAAAGGACCTGGAGGAGATCGACCCCACCGTGGCGGGAGCGCTGCGCTTTGTCACCGCCGCCCAGGTGGACACAGTCCTGGCCGAGGCACTCATCTCTCTGCCCACCGGCAGGGCGGAGGAGCCGAAGCTGGAAACGTCCCTGCTCCCGGTGGAACACAACGGCCCGGAACAGGGCCTGACCATTCAACAGTGAGGGAACTATGAATCTGCACAACGCGGAATATGTGCGCTCCGCCGCCAAAGCGGGGGACTTCCTCCACGACGGGCGGGCGCAGATCGCCATGGCGGGGCGCTCCAACGTGGGCAAGTCCTCGGTCATCAACCGGCTGCTGGACCGCAAAAACCTGGCCCGGGTGGGCAATTCCCCCGGCAAAACCCGCCAGGTGAACTATTTTCTCATCGACAAGAGCTTTTACCTGGTGGACCTGCCCGGCTACGGCTACGCCAAGGTCTCCAAGGCGGAACGTGACCGCTGGGGCCAGCTGATGGAGGCGTATTTTGCCGATGAACAAATCACCCTGGGCCTGCTCATCGTGGACGCCCGGCACAAACCCACCGCCGATGACTGCACCATGGCCCAGTGGTTCAAGGACACCGGCTGTCCCTTCGCAGTGGTGGCAAACAAGCTGGACAAGCTGAAAAAGTCCGAGGTGGAACCCAACCTGGCCCGCATCCGGGAGACCCTGGAGCTGGGGGAGGACGTGCCGCTGGTGGCCTTCTCCGCCGAGAAGGGGACGGGCAAGCAGGAGCTACTGAACATCGTGCTGGGCTGTCTGGCGAAGTAATGACTATCTCGACAGGCCCTTTTCCCACCCAGGAAAGGGCCTGTTTTTCTAGGTGAAGGGAGTGTACATCATGAGAACCAACGTTTTGCTGAACACCTACGCTTTTCAGGAGCCGTGGGCGTCGGCCTGGCTGGAGCGGATTTTGCAGCCCGATATGCGGGCCACGGTGGTGGCCTTTTCCTTCAACGCGGGTATGGACGAGGTGCAGGCGGCCACCGAGGGCCACCGCCGGGACCTGCTGCCCGCTTTCGCCCACTACGGCATCGGCCCGGAGCAGGTGGAGCTGGTCAACTGGTTCCGGGACACTCCCCAGTCCGCCCGGCAGAAAATCCAGAGCAGCGACATCCTGTTTTTCACCGGCGGCTGGCCTGACCACATGATGTACCGGCTGGGCCGCTGGGGGCTGACAGAACTCATCGAGCAGTTTGACGGCATCGTCATGGGGTGCAGCGCCGGGGCTATGGTGCAGATGAAACGCTACCACATCACCCCGGACGAGGACTACCCCAGCTTCGTCTATCTGTCCGGCATGGACATGCTGGACCGGTTTTACATCGAAGTCCACTACCGGGAGACCGACCTCCAGCACGCCAGCATCGACCGGGTGCGCCGGGAGCGGGGGAAACCCGTCTTTGCCATGTACAACGACGGCGGCCTGCTGGTGCAGGGGGACTGCGTGACCCCGATGGGCCGGGTGCGGCTGTTTTTACCGGAACAAACGAACTAAGGTCGCCATATCAATACTTTTCCGCAAGTTTGGGGCCAGGCACCTGGCCTATTTCAGCAACCATGATTGAACCGAAAAAGCAGGCTGCCGCAGTTTCTGCGACAACCTGCTTTCGTTTGTTGCGTTTACTTTGCGCTGCCGTGGTGCTGCTTTCTAACATTTACCATTTGTACAAACCATTCCACGATTGCAGGGTCATAGTGAGAGAAAAAGGAACTTGTTCCAGTGTCAAGGGCGGCAATGACGGCCATATCCTCGTCCGTCAAAGTAAAATCGAAAACATTGAAGTTTTCCACCATGCGCTCCTTGTGGGTGGACTTGGGGATTACCACTGTACCCCGCTGAATGTGCCAGCGAAGCATGACCTGTGCCGTGGTCTTACCGTACTTTGCACCGACGGACCGTAGCACTTCATTCTCAAACAGACCCCCACGGCCCTCGCCGAAGGGCGCCCACGCTTCCATCTGGATACCATACTTGTCCAGATACTGCTTGGCAAGCGTCTGCTGATTCAGGGGATGCGTCTCGATCTGGTTGACCATAGGGCGAATCCTTGCGAAATTCGCAATATCCACCAGGCGGTCAGGATAGAAATTGGATACACCAATGGCGCGAATTTTTCCAGCTTCGTATAAATCCTCCAAGGCCCGCCATGCGCCGTAGTAATCGGCAAACGGCTGGTGAAGCAGACACAAATCCAGATAGTCTACCTGGAGTTTCCGCATAGATTCCAACACCGAGGCTTTGGCCTGCTCGTAGCCGTAATGCTCGATCCAGACCTTGGTAGTCAAAAAAATCTCCTCCCGCGGCAGACCCGATTTCTGAATGGCGGAGCCTACTTCTTCCTCATTGAAGTAACTTTGCGCCGTGTCCAGAGAGCGATATCCAACTTCCAGTGCGGCCAGAACGCAGCGTTCGCACTCCTCCTTTGTCACCTGGTACACGCCATACCCCAACTGAGGCATCTTCACGCCGTTGTTCAACGTCACATAATTCATCGTTTTACCTCCTGTTTCAAGGGAATTTTGGTTCCTTACGATTATTAGTTTACAACAGGCACAAAAGAATGTACAATAGCAATATCGGAATCTGCTATTCACTTGATGAATAGCAAATCGCAGGAAGGAGCCTTTATCCATGCTGAACCTTTACGAACTGGAGCAGCTGACCGCCTTTGCCCGCTGCGGCACGCTGTCCAAAACGGCGGAGGCGCTGCACCTTTCCCAGCCCACATTGACCCGCACCATGCGGCATTTGGAGGAGGAATTTGGCGTTCCTCTGTTCGTCCACGGGAAAAACCGCCTTGCCCTCAACGAAACCGGGAAAAAAGCGGTGGAGTGCGCCGCCGCGCTGCTGGCGGACGCGGCGGATACTGTCCGCCAGGTGCGCCAATTTGACCAGAGCCTCCGCACGATTCTGGTGGAGTCCTGCGCTCCGGCCCCTCTTTGGAGCCTGCTCCCGGCCCTGTCGGAACAGTTTCCCGACAAGACCATCTCCTCCCGGCTGACGGACATCCCCGCCATCCTGCGGCGGGTCAAAGACGGCTCCTGTGAGGTCGGCATTCTGCCCAGCCCCGTCGAGGAGGACGCGGTGGAGTGCGTTCCCTTCATCCGGGAGGAGCTGTCCGTCTGTCTGCCCTCCGACCACGTACTAGCTGACAGGTCAGCACTGACTTTAGAATTGCTGAACGGCTTCAACTGCCTGCTGAAATCGGACATCGGCTTTTGGAGCGATCTGTGCCGCGAGAAAATGCCCGCTTCCCGGTTCCTGGTGCAAACCGACGACTTCGCATTTGAGGAACTTGCGCGGACCTCTACCCTCCCCTTCTTTGTGACCAACCTGTCTGTTGACACGGACTTCCCTTCGGGACGAGTTGCAGTGCCCATCACCGACCCGGAGGCCAACGTCACCTTTCACATGGTTTTCCAAAAAGGACGCCAGGATTATCGGAAAGTTGCGGAGCGCCTCGCCCGGAGCAATCGCAACGGATAACCCGGTCATACAGCGCAAAAACGTCCCTCACAGCCTTTATCCGACTGTGCGGGACGTTTCCCGTTACAATATCTTTTTCTTTTTGAAGAGCAGCAGACAACACAGCACCACCACGATGCTCACCAGAATAATGACTGGGTACCCCGTTTTCAGCTCCGGCATATTCTCAAAGTTCCTGCCGTACCAACCCGTGATCAGGGTGAGCGGAAAGAAAATGGTGGAGATGATGGTCAAAAACTTCATGTTATCGTTCTGCCTAGCGTCCACCAGCGCCTGATAGGCGTCCCGCATCTGCTGGGCGTACTCCAACAGGTAGCTGGTGCGGTCCTTCAGCCGCTCCGCCCGGTCGGCAGCGGTGCCGAAATATTTCAGCTGCTTGCGGGCAAAATAGCGGTCCTCATTCTCCTCCAGCTCCTTTGCCATGTCCGAGAGCTGGTCGTAGTAGCTCCGCAGGGTCAGCAGCTGCTTGCGTACCGGCTGCAACTGGCTTTGGATGTGGTCGGCGTTGCCCCTGGCCATCGCGTCCTCCATCTCCATCAGCGTCCGCTCGTAGGATTCCAGCAGCTCCGCGTCTCTGGAAATAAACTCCGTAATGAAATTGTAGAGGAACCGCTCCCGGGTGTCGGCCTGGTGGACCTTTTTGGCCCGGATGCGGGCGATGAGCCGGGCAGCGAAGCCGGTGTCGTCCACCAGCACCACATACCGCTCGGTGATGACGCAGGCCATCCGGTAGCGGCTGCCCAACACGTCCAGCAGGCGGGGCACGCTGAACGTCCCGAACAGACATTCCTGCTGGCTCTCCACCTTGCAGAAGCAAATATCATGCAGCACGATGTCCAGCTCCACATGGTTGTCCAGGGCTTCCAGCGTCCGCTGGCACTCCCGCTCCGTGACCACACAGACGGCGGAGGCCCCGCTTTGCAGCACGGCCTCCACGTCTGTCTCCTGGAGCTGGCTGCCCAGCCGGTAGATCATTGTTCCTCGGTCCCCGCTCCGATGAAGTAGGTGAAGTTCATCTGGTTCAACGCCACCTCGGCCAGGTTGACACAGCTGTTGCCCATGCGGTCCACGCAGTGCAGGATGTCCATAAAGGGCACCGACAGCCGCTTTTCGCAGGTTCCGGCGCTGACGCGCTGCATATGGTGCTTGCGCATTTCAATGTCCAGGTCCAGCACAGCCTCCCGGTTTTGAATGGTCTGCTCCAGTTTTTCCAGCTTACCGCTGGCCAGGGCCTGGATCGCGTCGGCGTACATGGTCTCAATATAGCCCAGGCTCTGTTCCAGGTCATCCATAGCCTGCGGGGAATAGTCGTACTTTTTCTCTTTCCGCTGCTGCATGGCGTGGGACAGCTCCGCTGACAGACTGCCCATCCGGTCCACATCGCTGAGGACATACAGCAGCTGGGCGGTCTGAGCCGCCTGCTGTTCGGTCAGCGCACCGGAGGAGAACAGGTCGGCCAGGTACTCGTTGATCTCGTCGTGAAGGGATTCCACCGCCTCACCGTAGTGATTGATCTCCTCCAGCGTCTGGCCGTTCTGGCTCTTGACTGTGTCTTTCAGGTTCAGCAACATGGTCTTGACCAGTCCACTGCAATGCAGTATCTCTTTGGCCACCAGCTGGAGAGCCGCAGCGGGCTGGGTCAGCACGTTTTTGTCCAGGAACCGGGGCACAGACAGGTTCTTGCCCTCGTCCTTGCCGGTGGGAATGATGGTGGTGACGATTTTCACCATGATACCCAGCAGAGGGATCCACAGCAGGGTCATCGTGATATTAAAGAGGGTGTGGGCGTTGGCGATCTGCCGGGAGATGACATCCACCTCCGCACCCTTGGGGGAAATATACTGGATGAGAGCCGCGTAGGGCTTCACGAACCAGATAAACAGCACCGCGCCGGAGATGTTGAAAATGCTGTGGGCAATGGCGGTGCGCTTGGCGTCCTTGGACTGGCCCACGCTGGCCAGCAGGGCGGTGATGGTGGTGCCGATGTTGTCACCCAGCAGGATGGGGATGGCCCCGGCCAGGCCCAGGATGCTGGTCACGCCGTCAGACCCCGCCTGGGAGGCGAAGTTTTGCAGCACTGCGATGGTGGCGCTGCTGCTCTGGACCACCAGGGTCATCAGGGTACCCACGGCCACGCCCAAAATCGGGATGTCCGCCACCTGGGCAATCATGTTGGTGAATACCGGGCTGGAGGCCAGGGGCTTCATCACGCTGCCCATGGTCTCGATGCCCAGGAACAGCAGGCCGAAGGCGAACACCGTTCCCGCGATGTTCTTCACCCGCTCGTTTTTGGCGACAAAGTTCACGATAAAACCCGCGAACACGAACACATAGATATAATCGCTGATTTTAAAGGCGATGATCTGGGCGGTGATGGTGGTACCGATGTTAGTGCCAAAGATGATGGAGATGGCCTGGGGCAGGCTCATCAGCCCGGCGCTGACGAAGCCGATGGCCATGACGGTGGTGGCGCTGCTGCTCTGGAGCACCGCCGTCACCAGCGCACCGGCCAGCACACCCATAATGCGGTTCCGGGTCAGCAGGCCCAGGATCTGTTTCATGCGCTCCCCTGCCGCCTTTTGGAGGCACTCGCTCATCAGGTTCATGCCGTAGATGAAGATGGCCAGGCCGCCCAGCAGACCAAATACAATTTCCAACGTATCGTTCATACTTTTATCATTCTTCTCTTTCTGCGTTGATGGAATCCCATGTGAAAAGTGTGCCGGTGAACAGGCCCTTTAATTCGTCCAGCGTCACGCTTTGCAGCGGGTTCTCCCCGTTGACGATGACGGCAATGCCGTCCTCCGCAATGATTTCAAAGTCCAGCAGCTCCGCCTCGTAGTCCTCCAAGTCTCTGGAGGCCATACCAAAGTCGCACCGGCCCTGCATGGCGTCGTTGAGGCCGGTGGTGGAATCGGAGGCCGTCACCTCCACCGTTGCGTTGGGGTTCAGGGTCATGTACTCCGCCGCCAGCTCCTCCAGCAGCGGCGCGGCGGAGGTGGAGCCATGGATGGTGATGGTGCCCGACTGTTTCCCGGAGAGGAAGGTGGTGGACTCCTCCACCGCCACATAGCTTTGCTCCACGATGGCCTGTCCCTTCCCCAGCACGTAGGTCAGGAAATCCTGCTCCAGTTCGCTGAGGCTCCCCGACCAGGCCAGGCAGAAGGGGCGGCTCAGGGCATAGGTCCCGTTTTTCACGTTTTCCAGGGTGCCTTCCACGCCGTCCACCGTCAGCACGGTCTCCCCGTTCAGCGCGTCCAGCGCGCCCATGGAGATGTAACCGATGGCCGCGGGGTCGTTCCGCACCGCCTCGATGACCGCTTCCGCATCCTCCACCACCAGGGCGGCGTCGGTGGTGTCGTCTGATTTGCTCTCGTCCTCGCTGCCGTCGAATCCCACCAGCTCCGCGAAGGCTCTGCGGGTGCCGGAGCCTTCCTCCCGGGAGACCACCTGGACCTCCCCCAGGGTGTCCAGCCCCTCCACCGCCGCAAGGTCGGTGCTGGCCCCGCCGCAGCCGGTCAGCAGCAGCGCCGCCGCCAGCAGGAGGGGAATGATTTTTCCTATCTGTTTCATGGTACCGTTCCATCCTCTTTCTGTCTTTGGATGTTCTTGATTGGCAATTTCTTCTTGTCGCAGAATCCTGCTTATCTCTATTGTAACGAACCCGTGTAAAGTCTGAAACCAGGGGGGCGTAAGGTTTTTGTAAAGAAGCGCAAAAAAGCACCGTATCCGTCACAGCGAACGAATACGGTGCAAAATAATGTTCATTATTCGGATTTTTCGCACTTTAGGAGCAGTTTTACCTCTCCATGCAGGTAGGCAGCGAAGGGGCGGGAGCCGTCTCAGGCATGGAGCTTCCGCCCCAGGGCGAAGGCCACAAAAAAGTACCCCGCCAGCAAAAGGGTGATGCAGGAGCCGGTAGAGGACCCCACATAGAAGCTGACCATCAGCCCGCCCACGCCGCAGACCACCGCCCCCAGCAGGGCGAACAGGGTGTACTGCCGCATATTCCCCGCCAGCTGGCGGGCGGCTGCGCCGGGCAGCACCAGCAGGGAGTTGATGACCAGCAGGCCCACCCAGGTCATGGACAGGGTGACCACCACCGCCACCGCGCAGTTGAACAGCGCGTCCAGCTGCCACAGGCGGATGCCCCGGCTGCTGGCCAGGGCGGGATGGACGGCGGAGAGGGTCATGTGGTTCATCTGGAACACCCACAGCACCACCACCAGCAGCAAAATCAGGGCCAGCAGGCCGATTTTCCCCGGCGAGACGGAGAGGATGTCCCCGATGAGCAGCGAGTTGAACTTGGTGAAGCTGCCGCCGTTCAGGGTGGAGAGGAAAATGCCCAGGGCGATGGCGGTGGAGGAAAACACGCCGATGACCGTGTCGCTGGACATGGCGGTTTTTTGCACCACCCAGGTAAAGAGCAGCGAGAACACCACCGACAGCGCCACCGCCGCCCAGGTGGCGTCCGCAAGGCCGCACAGGGAGCCGATGGCCAGTCCCGCGAAGGCGGAGTGCCCCAGCGCGTCGGAGAAAAAGGCCATGCCGTGCTCCACCACCAGCGTGGACAGCAGGGCAAACAGCGGCGAGATGACCAGCACCGCCAGCAGGGCGTTTTTCATAAAGTACATACTGCCCGGCTCCGCCCAGGAGAAGGGCAGCAGATCCACCAGGGCATACCACAGCTGCATGATAGAAAACCTCCTAAATCAATTTGCAATGCGCAATGAATGGCTTTTGGGGACTGTCTGCGTATAATTGGCACCGTGGAACATCTCTCATTGCCGGTGGATGGAGAAAAGCGCTTTGAACTGCTCCGATTCCAGCACCTCCTGGGGGGTGCCCACCTTCAAAATCTGCTGCTTGAGCAGGATGACCTTGTCCACCAGCTGGAGGGTTCCGAAGTCGTGGGTGGACAGCAAAATCGACAGGTCGTACCGGGTGCGGATGTCGTCCAGCAGGGCGAACAGCTGCTGCTCCCCCTCCATGTCCACGCCGGACATAGGCTCGTCCAGAATAAGGATGTTGGGCAGCGGCTCCAGCGCCATGGCCAACAGCACCCGCTGCAGCTCGCCGCCGGAGAGCGCCCCCACCCGGCGGTCGATCAATTCCTCCCCGTTGACACGGGCCAGACAGGACAACACCTGTTCCCGCAGCTTTTTGGGGACAGGCAGCCACACCGGCCAGTGGGAACCGGCGCAGATGAACAGGTCCAGCACGCTGACCGGGTCGCTGGGGGAAAAGCTGGGGCTTTGGGGCACGTAACCGATGCGGGGCTTCATGGCCCGGCCCTGGGCGGTCTGGAAGGTGATGCTGCCGGAGTGGGGCATTTGCCCCAAAATGGACTTGAACAGGGAGCTTTTTCCCGCCCCGTTTGGGCCAATGAGGGCAATGAGTTCGCCGCAGTGCAGGTGAAAGCTCACGTCGCTGAGGATGTGGTCTCCCCCCATGGAGACCGACAGCTTGTCCACCCGGAGGCAGCAGCTCCCGGAGCAGCCGGTGGTCACGCCGATGTGCTTGTTTTTCTTCATGCGTATGCCTCCAAAATCGTTTCCACATTCTGCCGAAGAATGGCTTCGTAGGCGTCCAGGCCCTCCAGCCCCTCCGGGACGTTCGTGTCGCTCATGCCCAAGTCCAAGGCAAAAACGCCGATGTCCCGCTCCCGGGCCAGGGCCTGGGCGGTGGAGTCGGAGCCGTTGACCTCGGTGAAAATGGCGGGAATCTGATACTGGTCGATGAGGGCCACCAGCTCGGTGATGCGCCGGGCGGAGGCTTCGGAGCCTTCTTCCTCCTCCACGGCGGCGACGATCTCCAGGTCAAACGCCTGAGCGAAGTAGTGGAACCCGTCGTGGAAGGTGATGAGCTGGCGGCAGGAGAGGTCTGCCAGCTGCTCCGTCAGCTCCGCTTGCAGATCGGTGAGGGACTGCCGAACGCTTTCCGCGTTGGCCCGGTACACCTCGGCGTTGTCCGGGTCGGCCTGGGCCAGCCCCTCCGCCAGATTCCCGGCCATCTGTGCCGCCCGCGCCGGGTCCAGCCAGATATGGGCGTCGGTCTCCTCGTCGTGGGCGTGACCGGAGCTTTCCTCGTGGTCCTCGTCTCCTTCGTCCAGCTCAATGCCCTGGGAGCAGTCCAGATAGTCCCGGCCCTCCAGCACGTCATCTAAAAAGTCCTCCAGCCCAGCCCCATTGATGGCCAGCAGGTCGCAGGATTCGATGATTTTCATGTCGTTCATGGTCAGGGTGTAGTTGTGGAGGCAGCTGATCTGCTGGTTGATGACCAGCACCGGCTCCACCCCGTCCACATCCTGGGTGACAGCCTGGACCAGCAGATACACCGGGTAGGTGGTGCAGGCCACGGTGGTCTCCGCCTCCGGCTCGGTCGCCTGGGCGGCACAGCCCGTCAGCAACAGCAGAGAGAGCAGAAATGGCATGATTTTTTTCATTCCGGTTTGCCTTGTCCTTTCAAGGGTGTATTTTGCAGCGAACCCAGTGTGATGGCATCCTTTCCGTAGTGGGTGCGGATGGCGTCCACCGCCTTTTCCAGTCGCTCCAGCTTTTCCCGCTTGGGGGCGGCGGAGGGCGCGAACAGGTCCATCTGTTCCGCCGCCTCCCACTCCGGGATGAGATGCTGCCCGGTGACGGTCAGCATACGGATGGGAGAGCGCAGATCCCAGTTCCGCCGCACCAGGGTCAGCGATGCGTCTGTAATTTCCCGTGCCAGATAGGTGGGAACGGACAGCCCCATCTGGCGGGTGATGGTCTTGAAATTGGGGTCCCGGATCGTGACTTGAACGGAGGTGCATTTCAGTTCCTTCCGCCGCAGGCGGGTGGCCACGCTGTCGCTGAGCAGCTCCAGCCCGATACGCACTTCCTCCAGCCCCACCAGGTTCCGCCGGAAGGTCAGGCCGTTGCCCACGCTCTTGGGAGGCGGCTGCTCGCTGGCGGGAATCACCCGGCTGGCATCCAGCCCACGGGCGTAGTCGGAGAGCTGTCCCCCCTGCTTGCCCATCAGCGTGACCAGCGCCTCCCGGTCGGCCCGCGCCAGGTCGCCGATGGTGCGGATGCCGTACTGATTCAGCACCTTTCGCGCCGCCTGGCCCACAAAAATCATGTCGCTCACCGGCAGCGGCCACAGGATGTCGGTGAAGTTCTCCCTTGTGATGACGGTGGTGGCGTCTGGCTTTTTGTAGTCGCTGCCCAGCTTGGCAAAGACCTTGTTGAAGCTGACCCCCACGGAGATGGTCAGCCCCAGCTCCTTGCGAACCACCGCCCGCAGCTCGTCGGCCAGTCCCCTTCCGTCCTTGCCGAACAGGTGGAGGCTGCCCGTCACGTCCAGCCAGCTCTCATCGATGGAAAACGGCTCCACCAGGTCGGTATACCGCTGGTAAATGGCGTTGATGCGCTGGGAATAGAGGCGGTACTTGCTGTGGTGGGAAGGCAGCAGCACCAGACCGGGGCATTTCCGCTGGGCCTGCCAGATGGTCTCCGCTGTCTGGACCTTTTTGGCCTTTGCCAGCTCGTTTTTCGCCAGAATAATGCCGTGGCGGGAGGAGGGGTCGCCGCAGACCGCCACCGGCCGCTCCCGCAGCTCCGGGTGGTCCAGCAGCTCCACCGAGGCAAAGAAATTGTTCAGGTCACAGTGTAAAATCGTCCGTTCCACAGCGTATCCCCCCTTCGGCGCACAACAGCATACCACAGGTTCGGAAAAATGTCAAACATTTGTTCCAATCATCATATGTTCCAACGTGCAAATGAAAAACAGCGGAGAAAGGGAGATCATTTCCACTTTCTCCGCTGTTCAAGTTGGATATTCCGCTGTGCGGCAATCCTCGGCTTGGCTCTCTAGTCACTAACCACTAATCACTGTCCACTAGACACTGCACGCTATCCCGCCTCGTGCAGCAGCCCGTTCTGATAGGCCCAGACCAGCCGCTCCAAATCCGCGATGCGGGCCTCCTCCTTTTTGCCCTCGTCGGTGTCCCGGACCAGCACCCGCTGGCGCGCGGTGTAAATGCGCTCGCTCTGGCTTTCGATGTCCTCGTCGTCCCGGATGGCTTTCTCGGTGCTCTCAAAGGGCTGGTGGGTGCGCAGAGTCAGCCCACGGCTGCTGTAAATGAGGGTATACCCGGCGATGCCGGTCTTGCTGTGGTAGGCCCGGCAGAATCCGCCGTCAATGACCACCAGTTTGCCGCCGCCCTTGACAGGGCTTTCCCCCTCGATGGCCCGGACGGGGACGTGGCCGTTGAAAATATGGCTGCTCTCGTCGGTGAGGCCGAACTCCGCCAAAATCTTCTCTGCGGTCTCCTCCGCGTGGGGGCCGTTGATGTGGGTATAGTAGGGATTTTTTACCTCGGCGTGGGTGGATTTGTCCGCGATATACAGCCGCTCGAAGGTGGTCATGGCGCTGCGGCCAAAGATGGGCGACAGGGCGCCGCACCACAGGTACCACAGGAAGTCCTGCCCCGCCTGCCGCTCTGGGCTGCCCTCCGGGGCAAAATAACCCTGCCGCGCCCGGCGGTCGCAGTAGTCAAACAGCGCCTTTCCCTGGTAGGAGCGGCCCTCGAAGGTTTCGGCGGCGAAGTCCCCCGCCTCGGTCATGGGCACCGCGCCGTGGTAAAGCAGGTTGCCGTTGAAGCAGCTGTACACCGTCCCCCTGGCGTAGAGGAACCGGACGTGCCGCTGGAGCTTTTCGCTCTGGCGGAAGCTCCGCACCAGGTCGTCCAGCACCTCTACCTCCTCATCGGTGAGGGCGCCGGGACAGACCGGGTCCACCGTGGGGAAATCCGTATCCCGAAGGGGATATCGCTTGCCGCCGCACAGGGAGCGCAGCGGAAGTGCCGCTTGACGGCAGAGGACGGTACCATTCTCGTAGTCGATTTGGTTCAGGTAGTCACGGCCCTGCATCTGGAAGTCTGGGTTCCGGGCGATGACCTGGGCCTCCACCTTGAACATCAGGATGGAAACGGCCTTGTGCATCCGGGCGATCTCCTCCCAGCGGTCCTGCAGGGAGCTCGGCGGAAGTGCCGCTTGACGGCAGCTGCCGCCGTGGGGCCGCCAAAGCGTCACGTCCGATTTTCCGTAGACCCGCTCCGCCATCTGGTCCAGGGTGCGCAGGCTGATACCGTAGCCCGTCTCCAGCATCTCCAGATTGTTGTAGGAAAGGGTGGTTTTCAGCACGGTCAGGATACAAATATGGCTGCCCGCGGCGGCTCCCATCCAGACTACGTCGTGGTTGCCCCACTGGATGTCCACGTTGTGGTACTCCATCAGCTGGTCCAAAATGCGGTCGGGTCGGGGGCCGCGGTCGAACAAGTCGCCTACGATGTGCAGCTGGTCCACCGCCAGCCGCTTGATGAGCTGGCACAGCCGGACGATGTAGGCGTCCGCCCGGTCGTAGCGGATGATGCTCTGGATGATCTCATCGTAGTAGAGCTGCTTGTCGTGGTCCTCGAAATGGGCGTGGAGCAGCTCGTCCAGAATGTGAGCGCAGCTCTCCGGCAGGCACTTACGGACGTGGGCGCGGGTGTGCTTGCTGGAAACCAGCCGGCACAGCTCCACCAGCCGCAGCAGCGTGGTACTGTACCATGCGGTCAGGTCGGACTGTCCAGCCTTCAATTCCGGCAGCTTCTCCTCTGGGTAATAAATCAGGGTGGCCAGGTCCGCCCGCTCTCGGGCCGGAACAGTGTCGGAAAAGAGCAGATCAATTTTCTCCCGAATGACGCCGGAGGCGCTGTTCAGGATGTGGACAAAGGCCTCGTGCTCGCCGTGGAGGTCGCTCATGAAATGTTCCGTCCCCTTGGGCAGGCGCAGCTGCGCCTCGATGCGAATGATCTCGCTGGAGGCGGCGGCGACGGTGGGGTATTTCTCTGCCAGCAGCGTCAGGTAGCGCAGCTGCTCCCCGGTCAGGTTCTGTTGGGTGGTCATAAAAAATCCTCCTCACAGTTCTGGTGCTGCCCCTATCATACAGCAGAAAGGCGATTTTGAAAAGTAATTTTTCTACAAAATCCCAAACTTTCTACCCTTGCGGCGGTGCTTCTTCAATATTATAATAGCAACATATCTCAATATCTCACTGACCGGAGAATACCTATGAAAAACACCGCAATGGACCTGACCCAGGGCCGTCCCATCACCCAAATTCTGCTCTTTTCCCTGCCGCTGGTGCTGGGGACCCTCTTTCAGCAGCTCTACAGCTTTGTGGACACGGTGATGGTGGGGCGCATCGTGGGAACAGAGGCCCTGGCAGCGGTGGGTGCCACCTACCCGCTGAACTTCCTGATTCTGGGCTTCGTCCAGGGGGCCTGCATCGGCTTCGCCGTCCCGTTGGGCAAGGCCACCGGCGCTCACCGGAGCGACGAGTTCCAGCGGAGCTTCTGGAACGGCTGCTGGCTGGGGCTGGTCACGTTCCTGGCGATGACCGCTGCCACGCTGCTGCTGGCGGGGCCGCTGCTGCGGCTCATTCAGACGCCGGAGGACATCTTCACCGACGCAGCCACCTACATTCGCATCATCTTCCTGGGGCTCCCCGCCTCCGCCCTCTACAACTATCTGGCGGCGGCGCTGCGGGCCTCCGGGGACTCCACCCGGCCCTTCTGGTTCCTGCTGGTCTCCAGCTTTTTGAACATCGCCCTGGATTATACTTTTATGGCGGTGCTGCGCTTGGGCGTGGCCGGGGCTGCCTGGGCCACCATCACCAGCCAGCTGGTCAGCGGTCTGCTGTGTGCCTGGTGGCTCACCGCCAGAACCGCTCTGCTCCGGGGCAGCGGCCAGCGAATGGGTCTCTCCCGGCGGCACCTGCGGGAGCTGGCGGTCATCGGCTACCCCATGGGCTTTGAATACTCCGTCTCCGCCGTGGGCGCGGTGGTCATGCAGGGGGCGCTGAACACCTTCGGCACTGTGGCCGTGGCCGGACAGACGGCGGGGGAAAAGGTGCGGCAGATGTTCACCCTCCCCATGGAGAGCGTGGGCATGGGCATGGTCACCTATGTCAGCCAGAACGACGGGGCTGGGCGCACGGACCGTATCTGGCAGGGTCTCCGGGCGGGTCTGACCATCCAGTGGAGCTACTGCGCCGCGGCGTGGGTGGTCATCTACTTTGGCAAGCCCTGGTTCACCCAACTGGTGCTGGGCACCTCCACCAGCGCAGAGGCGGCGCACTCCATCCAGTACCTGGGTATCATCAGCACGCTGTTCTGCCTCCACGGGGCGCTGATGATCTTCCGCAACACCCTCCAGGGCATGGGCTACAGCGTCCACGCCATTTTCAGCGGCGCGGGGGAACTGATTGGGCGGACTGTCGGCGGCTGGCTGGCGGTGACGGCACTGGGCTTCACTGGCATCTGCCTGGCAAATCCCATGGCCTGGGGCCTGGCCCTGTGCTACTCGGCGGGGATGGTGTTCCACTTCCTGCGGCGGAGAGAGCGGGCCGGTCGTTCCGATTTGGTCTGAAAACACGAAAAGCACGGCGGGGTCCGCCGTGCTTTTTTGATTCAATCCTCCAGCAGGTCAGCGCCGTCGTCGCCGGGGCAAGACCCGGCGGTGTGATTTCACTGAAATAATCGGATACCTCTTTCAGTGTTGCAGTTGGGTTCTGTTTGATATATGCCAACATAGCTTCTTCTGTTTTATATTGGTATGGAGCGTGCAAAGCGCAGTAGTAGTTCCCCTGCTGTTCGTAACTCTCCTGCGCAAGATGCTCATACCGTTCTTTTATCAGCTTCGTATATTCCTCGTGGGTGTCCATGCGCTCCCCCCTCTCTCCGCAATTTACCGCTAAAAAAACAGCCCGTTTTCGACTGAAAACGAGCTGTTCTGATCTTGGTGGAGATATGCGGGATCGAACCGCAGACCTCTTGAATGCCATTCAAGCGCTCTCCCAGCTGAGCTATACCCCCA
>JAJQAS010000143.1 GCA_021203685.1 Clostridiales bacterium
CGCGGGTGGCCGTGGCGGTGGGGATGGTGTTCCTGGCGGTGGGGCGGCGGCAGCAGCCCTGGCGGGTGCTGGCTCTGTTTCTTCTCCTGTCCTGCGCCCTGGCGGGCGGGGTGCTGCTGCTGGAACGGGCGGGCCTGGGACAGATGAGCACCGGCGAGGGCGTCCCCGCCAGTCTGTCCGACGGGAAGCTGCTGCTGCTCTGCGCGGCGGGGGAATATCTGCTGGTCAGCCTGGGCGGACGGCTCCCCGGCTGTCGGGCCAAACAAACCGTTCCCGTCCTGCTGACCTGCGAAGGGCGGCGGGTGCTGCTTCGGGCGCTGGTGGACACGGGGAACCTGCTCCGGGACCCGCTGACTGGCACTCCCGTCCTCATCGCGGAGGGGCAGGCGGTGGCCCGGCTGTTTCCCCGGCGCTGCGCCCCGACGGCGCAGGAGCTGTGTCACCCAACCACCTGTCTGGAGCAGCTCTCACGGCGCTGGACCCCCTCCCGGCTGCGGCTGGTGCCCTACCGGGCGGTGGGGACGGAGCGGGGGCTGCTGCTGGCGGTGCGGGTGGACGAGATGGAGGTGGACGGGGTCTCCCGAGGCAGTCGGCTGGTGGCGGTGACGCCGGGGCGGCTGGGGAGCGACTACCACGGATTGATCGGAATAGAATGAATCGGAGGTATCCCATGAAAAAACAACGGTGGAACAGCAACATTTATCGGCGTACAATGGCATTTTTGACCCGGCTGCGCCGCCCCCGCGTGGTGGGGTACGTGGGCGGCAGCGAGGTCCTTCCCCCGCCCCTGGGCCGGGAGCGGGAACGGGAGCTGCTGCTGGCGGTGCGGGACGGGGATGAGGGGGCCAGAGCGGTCCTCATCGAGCACAACCTCCGGCTGGTGGTCTATCTGGCCCGGCGGTTCGACAACACCGGCATCAACCTGGAGGACCTCATCTCCATCGGGGCCATTGGCCTCATCAAGGCCATCAACACCTTTAATGTAGAAAAGAACATCAAGCTGGCCACCTACGCCTCCCGGTGCATCGAGAACGAAATTCTCATGTTCCTGCGCAAGACCAGCAACCAGCGGGGGGAGGTGTCCTTCGACGAGCCGCTGAACACCGACTGGGACGGCAGCGAGCTGCTCCTGTCCGACGTGCTGGGCACCGATGAGGACATCGTGGAGCGGCCCATCCAGGAGGACGCCAACCGGCAAATGCTGGCCCAGGCCCTCCGGTGCCTGACCGACCGGGAGCGGAAGATCATCGCCATGCGCTTCGGCCTGGGTGGACGGCGGGAGAGCACCCAAAAGGAGGTCGCCGACGTGATGGGCATCTCCCAGTCCTACATCTCCCGGCTGGAAAAGCGCATCATCGTGCGGCTGCGGCGGGAGATGGACCGAATCGGGTAAATGTGCAATTCCCGGGTCTTCAGCGATGTTTGCCTGAAAAAGCTGTTAAAAAAAACAACCTGCGCCCTGTAGGGGCGGTCCGTATGTCAAAAGACACCCAGGCAACACCTGTGAAGAGACATGGGTTACAGTTCTCTTCCTTTGTTATCTGTTGTCTGCAAAAAACACCCCCGCCGAAAAACCGGCGGGGGTGTTGCGTCTGTGCAATTTTTAGTGGGGGACCTTCTCCAGCAGGTCGTTTTTAATGGTATACAACTTGGGGGACAGGTCCACATAGTATTTATGCGGGTTCTCGAACCGTTTGACCTCGTCCCACAGCAGATCCACCTGCTGGGCGCAGTACTGCTTCATCTCGTGGATGGTGGGGGACTGGTAGACCAGCTTTCCGTCCTTGAAGATGGGCTCCATCAGCAGCCGGGCGGTGAAGTTGGTGCAGACCTTCCGCTTCCAGGGGTGGGCGGGGTCGAACAGCTCCAGGTCCTTGTCCTGGTCGATGGTCTCGTCGTAGACGCACAGCACGTCGGCAAAGGCTTTGCCGGTGATGTTATCGTACAGGCGGTAGACCTTCTTGAAGTGAGGGTTGGTCAGCTTCTCCGGGTTTTCGGAGACCTTGATCTTGGGGACCACGTTGCCGTAGGCGTCCTCCACGGCGCAGAGCTTGTACACGCCGCCAAAGACGGGGTCGCTCTTAGAGGTGATCATCCGCTCGCCCACGCCGAACACGTCCAGTTTGGCCCCCTGGTGCAGCAGGTCCCGGATGATGTACTCATCCAGGGAGTTGGAGGCGCAGATGGTGCACTCGGTCAGCCCCGCGTCATCCAGCATTTTCCTGGCCTTCTTGGAGAGGTAAGTCAGGTCGCCGGAGTCCAGCCGGATGCCGCATTTGGTGATGCCCTGGGGCAGCAGCACCTCTTTGAAGGCGCGGATGGCGTTGGGCACGCCGGACTTGAGGACGTTGTAGGTGTCCACCAGCAGGGTGGCGTTGTGGGGGTACATCTCGCAGTAGGTCTTGAAGGCGGTGTACTCGTCAGGGAACATCTGCACCCAGCTGTGGGCCATGGTGCCGGTGGCGGGAACCTCGTAGTCCCGGTCGGCCTGGACGCAGGCGGTGCCGGAGCAGCCGGCGATGTAGGCGGCCCGGGCGCCCAGAATGGCTCCCTCCGGCCCCTGAGCCCGGCGGGAGCCGAACTCCGCCACGGGGCGGCCCTCCGCCGCCCGGACGATGCGGTTGGCCTTGGTGGCGATGAGGCTCTGGTGGTTCAGGGTCAGCAGCACGAAGGTCTCGATGAACTGGGCCTGCATGGCGGGGGCGCGGACGGTCATGATGGGCTCCCGGGGGAAGATGGGAGTCCCCTCGGGCACGGCCCAGATGTCGCCGGTGAAGCGGAAGTTTTGCAGGTAGGTCAGGAAGTCCTCGTCGAAGCAGCCCTTGCCCCGGAGGTAGGCAATGTCCTCCTCGGTGAACTTCAGGTTTTTCACGTAGTCGATGACCTGGTCCAGCCCGGCGGCGATGGCGAAGCCGCCCTTGTCCGGCACGTCGCGGAAGAACACGTCAAAATAGGAGATGGTGTCCTTCACAGGGGAACGGAAGTAGCCGTTGGCCATGCTCAGCTCGTAAAAATCGCACAGCATGGTGTAGTTCGTCTGATTTTTCATGTTGATGCACTCCTCTGGGGGCAGTCTTTTTGTAGGGAAATCACTTAGGGAATGAAAGAATTTTTCAGTTTCTTTTCAGCTTGTAGCCTATTATAATAGTGGGAGGCTCAAATTGCAAGCGTTCTTTTCAGCTGTCATGACAGTATTACATGGTGAAACCCTTTCGGGTTTGTATCATCTGGGTATGCGAAGGGATAAATTGGTCAAAAGAACGCACAAAAAAGGGTAAAAAACGGTTTGCGGTCGGGGGCAGAATGTGCTATCATTAGCCTGTTGCGATATGGGACCGGTCGGGAAACGTGAGTGCGGGGGGAATGTGCCATGGAAAGTCTGCTGCGGTGTCCGGTATGCGCCCGGCCGCTGGAACGGGGAGAGGGCCGCTACGTCTGCCCCGCCCGGCACAGCTTCGACCTCGCCGCCGCCGGGTATGTCCACCTGCTGCCCGCCAACCGGATGCACGCAAAAGCTCCCGGCGACGACAAAGCCATGTCCGCCGCCCGGAACAGGTTCCTCTCCGAGGACTATTACCGGCCCCTGCGGTGTTGCCTGGAGGAGTTGTCCGTGGCTTACACCGGCCCCGCCCCCGCTGTGCTGGACTCCGGCTGCGGCGAGGGGTATTACACCGCCGGCATCTACCACGCCCTGACGGCGGCGGGGAAAGCCCCCCGCATGGCGGGCATCGACCTCTCCAAGTTCTCCCTGCGGTGGGCCGCCAAACGGGAGAAAGCCGTGGAGTTCGCCGTGGCCTCCGCCTACCGGCTGCCGGTGGCGGACGAGGCCGTTGACCTGCTGCTGAACTGCTTCTCCCCCCTGGGGCTGGAGGAGTTCCGCCGGGTGCTGAGGCCGGGGGGCGTGTTCCTCTACGTGGTGCCCGGCCCCCGCCACCTGTGGGAGATGAAAACCGTCCTCTACGACCGCCCCTACGAAAACCGGGAGGAGCGCACCGAGTACCCCGGTTTCGCCTACGAGGAAATTCGCCGGGTGCGGGAGCGGGTCACGCTGCCCGACAGGCAGACCATCCACGACCTGTTCCAGATGACGCCTTACTATTGGAAAACACCCCGGGCCGGGGCGGAGCGGCTGGAACGGCTGGAGACACTGGAAACGGAGACCGCCTTTGACATCCATGTGCTGCGGCGGCAATGAGGGCGTGATAAGCGGAGATGAGCTGTTAGCTGTTAGCCGTTAGCTGTTGCCGTCAAGCGGCACTTCCGAAACTACGCTTCTCCCTGTAGTCGGGTACTGCCAGTCTAAAACGAACAGCGTGAATCGTAAAGCACTGCAAAGCTAACAGCTAAAAACTAAGAGCTAAAAGCTACAAAACACATACGGAGGTTGTCAGAATGGCTGTTCGGAACAAAAAAGAGAGACAAAACCGGACTCCGGGGCAATATAGCAGCCTGCCCGGGCCAGTTGCCAGGGCGCTGCATTTTTTGCGCCGCTGTGGGAGCAGGCTCTACCGGGAGCAGCGGGTGTGGCGGTCCAGGCTGATTTTCTGGCTGGCTCCCTTTGCCGCTCTCTTCATGGTGGAGATCATGAACGAGAAAAACCCCTTCACCAACCTGAATTTCATCGAGTTTCTGATGAACATGATCTGGTACGTGATGTTCCTGTTTGTGCTGTGGCTGATCTTCGGGCGAAGGCGGCGGGCAGCCACGGTGTACATGGTGGTGATATTCGTCATCGGCGTGGTCAACCACTTCGTGCTGCTCTACCGGGGACACATCCTCTTCCCCCAGGACGTCACCAGCTGGCAGACGGCGGCCAACGTGGCGGGGGAATACGACCTGTCGCCGGACATTTACGTCTGGGGCGCGCTGGCCATTCTGGTGCTGTGGATGGCGCTCATCCGGTTCGTTATGGTCCCCCAGCCCAAGCGGGAGTACTTCACCCGAAAATCCGTACTGCTGGGCATGGTCACCGCCTCTGCGGCCTATGTCATCGCCTTTTTCTTCACCCCCTGGCTGCCCACCGTGGGCATCGAGGCCCAGCAGTGGAAAACCCAGTCCAACGGCTTCGTGCTGAACTTCTCTCTGGCCCTCCGGTACAGCCGGGTGGAGAAGCCAGACGACTACTCCGAGGAGACCCTGACCGAGCTGGTGACCGACCTGACCGAGGACGAGGAATCCGACGGCATGACCCTCTACTCCGCCTCCTACATCGCCAGCCAGTACGACGAGGCCACCCAGGACGAGGACACGGTGCCCGATGAGCTCATCACCGTCACCACCGACGAGGACGGCACCCAGCCGGTGAACATCATCTGTATCATGGACGAATCCTTCGCCGACCTGGCCATCTTCGACACCCTGGAGATCAACGAGGACTCCATCCCCTTCTACCACAGCCTCACCGAGAACACCATCAAGGGCTGGATGTACTCCGCCGTCACCGGCGGCGGCACCGCCAGCGTGGAGTATGAATTTTTGACGGGCAACAGCATCGCCTTCCTGCCCCTGGGGACGGTGGCCTATCAGCTCTATGTGAAGGACGAGATGCCTTCGCTGATCTCCTGGGCCAACGCCCTGGGGTTCGAGACCACCACCTTCCACCCCTACGAGTCCTCCGGATGGAACCGGGTGGACGTGTACAACAAGTTCGGGGTGGACAACCAGCTCTACAACACCGACGTGACAGACCCCAGCTATGTCCGGGGGTACATCTCAGACAGCTGCGACTTCGAGGTGCTGGAATCCATCACCAGCGCGGAGGAAGGGGACAAACAGTTCATCTTCAACGTGACCATGCAGAACCACGGCGGCTACAAACAGAGCTGGTACAACCTGAGCCGGGATGTGCTGCTCACCGGCAGCCTGACCGGGGTCAGCGACTACGCGGAGCAGTACCTGGCCCTGATGCGGGAGACCGACCGGGCGCTGGAGGAGCTGATCGAGTACTACAGCAGCGTGGACGAGCCGACGCTCATCGTCTTTTTCGGCGACCATCAGGGGCAGCTCTCCGACTGGTTCTATGAAAAGCTCTACGGCAAGGAACTGGACGACCGCACCATCGCGGAGGTGGAGCAGCAGTATGTGGTGCCCTTCTTCATTTGGGCCAACTACGACATCGACGAGGCCCAGGACGTGATGATCTCCACCAACTATCTGGGCGCGCTGCTGGCTAGGGTGTCCAACTACCCTACCACCGGCTATATGGACTTCCTGTGCAACCTCTATGAGGAGCTGCCCGTGGTGGGCCGGGTGGGCTACATCACCGCCGACGGGACTGTGGTGGAGGAGGCCGAGGAGCTGCCGGAGGAGACTCAGGAGCTGCTGGCCCAGTACGAGATGCTGAGCTATTATAACCTCTTCCAGCGGGACGAGGACATCGACAACAGCTTTTTCCTGCTCACCACCACGGAGGAGGAAGAGGACGAGTAAAACCAGCCCCTCCGGTGCTGCGACAGCGCCGGAGGGGTTTCCCACCCCAGCTGAAAAATTCCGGTTGCATTCCCAACCAACCTACTGTATAATAGGATAATAAGCTGTTAGCTGTTAGTCAGGTGCTCCAATCTAAAGCGAACAGCTAAAAAGGAAGCTGAAAGTAAAATCATCTGTTTGTAAAGGAATACAAACCGTAAGCGCAGCACATAAGTCACGAACAACGAATCAAAAGAACACGCAGACGAAACGGAGAAAATCACCATGCTGATTTCCACAAAAGGACGCTACTCCCTCCGGGTGATGATCGACCTGGCGGAGCATCAGACCGACGGCTATATCCCGCTGAAAACCGTGGCGGAGCGGCAGGGCATTTCGGAAAAGTACCTGGAGAGCATCATCAAGCTGCTGGTCAAAAAGAAGTTTCTGGCCGGGCTGCGGGGCAAGGGAGGCGGCTACCGCCTGACCCGTCCGCCGGAGGAGTACACGGTGTACAGCATTCTGGAGCTGACGGAGGACTCGCTGGCCCCGGTCTCCTGCCTGGAGGAGGGGGCCGGCGACTGCCCCCATATGACCGAGTGCCGCACCCTGAACCTGTGGCAGGGGCTGGACAGGGTCATCCGGGACTACCTGGGGGGCGTCACCCTGGCCGACCTGATGTACCGTGAAAACGACTGGGACGACTACGTCATCTGAAAAAACATACCAACACAGCAAATCCCCACCGGTTCGTGGAAAAACGAACCGGCGGGGAATTTTGCGCTTTACTGGTTATCCCGTTTCCTCAGCCTTATGCGCATTTTAGTTTTTGGCTGTTCGCTTTAAGCTGGCAGCACCTGACTGCAAGGAAATGCGCAGCTTCGGAAGTGCCGCTTGACGGCAACAACTAACAGCTCCTCACCCGTCAATGACCATTTTCGCGGCGCCGTAAATGCCCGCGTCGTTGCCCAGCTGGGCGACGACCACGTCGGTCTTTTCGGAGACGTGGAAGGCGTAGCGGTGGTAGTACCGCTTGATGGAGTTGGTGACGATGTCCCCGGCGCGGCTCATGCCGCCGCCGATGACGTAGATCTCCGGGTCCATGGTGCAGGAGACGTAGCTCATGGCCCGCCCCAGGTAGCTGCCGCAACGGTCCACGATGTCCATGGCCATCTCCTCGCCGTTCCGGGCCAGGTCGCAGATCTCCTTGGAGGTGAAGCTGTCCATCGTCCGCAGGGCGGAATATTTGTCGCTGGCGGCCAGCATGACCTTTGCCATGCGGACAATGCCGTTGGCGGAGGCGTACTGCTCCAGGCAGCCGCACTTGCCGCAGCCGCAGGGCACTGACTCATAGGGGTTGACGGTCATATGCCCCACTTCGCCGGCGCCGCCGTTGGTCCCGGCCACGATCTTCTCGTTGAGCACCACGCCGCCGCCCACGCCGGTGCCCAGGGTGAACATGACGGCGCTCCGGTGGTCCTTGGCGGCACCCTGCCACAGCTCGCCCAGGGCGGCCACGTTGGCGTCGTTGGCCGCCGCCACGTTGGGGATCTGGGGCAGCAGCTCGTTCATACGGTCTTTGATGTTGAACTGGCCCCAGCCCAGGTTGACGCAGCGGTAAACGGTGTTGTCATCGTCCACCGGGCCGGGGACGCCGATGCCGACGCCCTCCACGTCCTCGGTGGAAATATTCTCCTCGATGAGCTTGCTGACGATGGCCTTTGCCACGTCGGGCAGGATGTTGCCGCCGTCCCGCTCGGTGCGGGTGGGGATCTCCCACTTGTCCAGCAGCTTCCCCTTGGTGGTGAACAGGCCCATTTTGACCGTGGTACCCCCGATATCCACTCCAAATGCGTAAAGTTTCATGTACGACTCTCCTTTTGTGCAGCGCTGACCCCCGCCCCGGCGGGCACGGGTCAAAGACATTTGGTGACAGCTTTCCCGATTTCCCTCCGGCGGCGCAAACCGCGCCGCCGCCTTTCTAGTTTATTCTAACGGAAATTTCGCTGTTGTCAAGCCGCACCTGATGGAAAACATTTGAAACGGAACGAGGTAGCCCCGCCGGGCCGTTCCCTCACCGCCTACCGTGGAGGATGGGGGACAGGGGCTTGTAGATGAAGTAGCACAGCAGCGCGTCCAGCAGTCCCTTGACGAAGGTGAAGGGCAGGTTGAAGATGACCAGGCACTTGAGCAGGCTGTCCGCGCTGGGCAGAATGGCCTGGTACATGCCGATGATGGCGTCCATGGGCATCCCGTAGCAGACCACATAGGCGGGGTAGACCACGAAGTAGTTCATGGGGACGCTGATGACAGCCATGACCAGCGCGCCCGCCACGCAGCCCACAATGGCGCTGGTCCGGGACTTTTTGCTCTGGTAGATGACGCCGGCGGTGAAGGCGAACACCGCCCCCATGGTGAAGTTGAAAATCTCGCCGGCCCCGGCGGAGGAGGTGCCCTTGATGAGCAGGTGCAGCAGGTTTTTCAGCAGCTCAATGACCACGCCGTACACCGGCCCCAGGGCGAAGGTGCCCAGCAGGGCGGGCAGGTCGGAGACATCCATCTTCACAAAGCTGGGGATCAGCATGGGGATGGGGAACTCGATGAACATCAGCACAAAGGCCACGGCGGAGAGCATGGCGGCCACGGTGATGTCTCTGGTGGTGCTGCGGTGGTGGGCGGCGGTGACATGGGTGGTTGTTGCGGTTTTCATACTACGGTCACTCCCTGAGAAAATGTTGGAAACTCTGATTCAATGGCTTTTGCCAGATGGTCAGAGGTTCCTAAAACAAAACGCCTGAAAGACTGTCTTTCAGGCGTCGCCAGGGACAGGGCCACAGGCCCTGTGCGATGGAGTACGATCTTCTTTCATCCAGACTTTCACTGTCGGTACCGGAGTTCCACCGGTTCATGCGTTACGCGCGCGGACTTTACCGCCGATCGGGAATTGCACCCTGCCCTGAAGACATATGATTCAGTTGTTATGTCTATTATAGCACCCCGTTGACAGATTGCAAGAGGGAAAATCAACTTCAAAAAGATTTCTTGACAGCAGACGGCGCAGCCACTTATAATGGGAAAGAGAGATAGAACTTATGTTTGAAAACTGGGGGGAAGGCGAAATGGAGTCTTCAAAGACCTGCTGCTTTACCGGCCACCGGCCCAACCACCTGCCCTGGGGCAGGGACGAGACACGGCTGCTGTGCGTGGCCTGCAAGGAGCAGCTGGCCATTGAGATCGAGCGGGCGTATCAGGAGGGGTTCCGCCAGTTCCTGTGCGGCATGGCCATGGGGGGAGACCTGCTGTTCGCGGAGGCGGCGCTGGCCTGCAGCGCATTGCACCCCGACCTGCGGCTGGTCGCGGCAATCCCCTGCCTGGACCAGACCAAGGGTTGGCCCAGGGAACAGGCGGAACGCTACCAGCGCATCCTGGACCGGCTCCCCTCCAGCCAGCAGGTCCTCATCCAGACCGAGCGCACCCGGGCGTGTATGCTCCGCCGGGACCGGTACATGGTGAACCAGTCCCAGCGCATCATCGCCCTCTACGACGGCAAAAGCGCTGGCGGCACCCGGTACACCCTGGGCTGCGCGCTGAAACGTGGGCTGGAAACCGTCATCATCGACCCCTACACCATGGAAACCATCCGATAGCAGCAAAAGGGCCGCGGCGACCGCTGCGGTCCTCTGTTTTTCCGCCGCCCCGGAGTGGGCGGCTCCCACTGGATTTCTGCCCGTATTTCAGCTTTTTTTAAGGTAGATATGTTTCACTCTTTCTGATAACTGTTTTCGCTGTCGGCGGGTCCTCCAGGCTCTCCAAGGCGGCCCGGCATTTTCCACAAAAAAAAAAAGAACAGTTTTCTTGTGCAAAACAGAGAACGCGGACTTCCCGGGTTGACTTTTGCTTTTTTTATGGTAAACATCTGTATGTCAGTAACATTACGGACGAAATTTCACCCGGCTATTCTTTCGCACCCGCGAACTGGTTTAGCCAATCTGCAACAACTTCCAACTGTTTTTTCAGATGAAGGTTGACATTTTCGCTGTTTTTTTTATAATAAGACAAAGTGATATTTTTCACAAACTGCCTCGTAACACCAAAACTAATATCGCCCTGCGGGGGCGGAAAAAGAGGGAGCTGCTTATGAGCTATACCATTCCCATCGGACCTTACCATCCCGCGCTGGAGGAGCCCATCCACGTCCGTCTGACGGTGGACGGCGAACAGATCACCGATGCCAAGACCTTTGTGGGCTACAACCACCGGGGCATCGAAAAGCTGGCCCAGGAGCGGAACTTTATCCAGACCATTGTGCTGGTGGAGCGGGTGTGCGGCATCTGCTCCCACTCCCACGCCATGACCTACGCCATGTGCGTGGAGAACATCGCCGGGATGGAAGTCCCCAAGCGGGGCCAGTACATCCGGGTCATCATCAGCGAGCTGGAGCGCATCCACTCCCACCTGCTGTGGCTGGGCATCGCCTGCCACATCGTCGGCCACGACAGCATGTTCATGCAGTGCTGGAACGACCGGGAGCGCACCATGGACACTCTGGAGGCCATCACCGGCAACCGGGTGAACTACGCCATGAACACCATCGGCGGCGCACGGCGGGACATCGACGAGGAGAAGCGCAAGATCATTCTCTCCGCCATGGACGACCTGGAGCAGAAGATGGCCCCCCTGACCCACTACCTGACCACCGACAAGACCCTTGCCATGCGCACCAAGGGGGTGGGCGTGCTGACCACCGAGGACGCTGTCCGCATCGGGGCCGCAGGCCCCCACGCCCGGGCCTCCGGGGTGGACATGGACGTGCGCCGGGATTCCCCCTATTCCTCTTACGAGGGCTTCGACTTCGCCGTGCCGGTGCAGCAGAGCTGCGACGTGTACGCCCGGGTGGTCATTCGCGTGCTGGAGATCTACGAGAGCATCAAAATCATCCGCCAGGCGGTGGACAACCTGCCGGAAGGCCCCATCAACCTGGGCGCCAACCGAATGCCCAAGGTGCCCGCCGGGGAGTTCGTGGCCCGGTATGAGGCCCCCCGCGGCCCCCTGGTCTACCAGGTGGTCACCGACGGCGGCCAGACCAACGCCCGGCTGAGCCTCCACGTCCCCACCTTCAAGAACGCCCCTACCGTGGCTACCATGCTGCGGGGCAACACCGTGGCGGACGCGGGCCTGATCGTGGCCTCCATCGACCCCTGCTTCTCCTGTCTGGACCGGTAAGATGCACGAGCTGGCAATCACCCAGAGCATCCTGAAGATCGCGGAACAGGCGGCCCGGGAAAACGGCGTTCGCCGGGTGCTGGAGATCCGCCTGAAAATCGGCGACTACTCCGGCGTCGTCCCCCAGTGCGTCCAGGATTACTTCGACATCATCAGCAAAGGCACCGTGGCCGAAGGCGCGGCGCTGAAGCTGGAGCGGCTGCCCATCCTCATGCGCTGCCAGCGCTGCGGCTGGGAGGGTCAGGTGGACAAGCTCCACATCTGCTGCCCCCAGTGCGGCGGCACCGACCTCAAGCTGCTCCAGGGCCGGGAGTTCTACGTGGACAGCCTGGAAGTGGAATGAGAACCCCCTCTGCCGTCAAGCGGCACTTCTGGGGCTTCGCCCCTCCCTGCCCTTTCAGGGGAGGCAAGAGGGGTGAGAGGTAACAGATTGTTTTCCCCTTTGGGGAATCATCTACCTCGCTAACCAAAAACAAATTGTAAAGCGGAAACCCGTTATTTCAGAGAACTTTTGAACCAAACAAGGCGCGGCACGCGCCCAGCGAGGAAAGGAAGGGAAAAACGTGCAGAAACCATCAAAATTCGCCTGCTGGCTGTCCACCTTCATCTTGTGTATGCTGTTCTGGCTGCTGCTGACCCTGTCGCTGGACCCCATCGAGCTGATTCTGGGCGCGGTGGTCAGCGGCATCGTGGCGGCCTTCGCAGGGCACTTCTTCATCCACTACCGGGCCTTTTACCTCTATAACCCGGTGCGGCTGGTGGCGCTCGTGTTCTACTGCTGCATCATCTTCTTGTGGGAGATGATCAAGGCCAATGTATCCATGGCCCGCATCGTCCTCAGCCCCAACCTGGGGAACTATCAGGCAGGCATCATCCGCGTCCCCGGTTCGCCCAACATCAAGAGCGAATACGGCATGGCCATGGTCAGCGACTGCATCACCCTGTCCCCCGGCACCATCACCATGGACGTGGCCGAGGATGAGGAGAACAACACCTACTACTACGTCCACTGGATCGATGTGACCGAGACCGACCGGGAAAAGGCGGGCGAGGTCATCAAGGGCCGGATGGAACGGTGGATCGGGAGGATTTGGCAATGATTGAATTTCTCATCGCATCGCTGCTCTTTGTAGTGCTGGCTTTCAGCCTGCTCTACCGGGTGTTCAAAGGCCCCACCGCCGCCGACCGTCTCTGCGCGGCGGACAGCCTGGACCTGGTCTGTGCCACCGCGCTGGTGCTCTACGCCCTCTATTCGGGCCGGAGCATTTACATGGACATCGCGCTGGTGGTGGCGCTGCTGGGCTTCGTCAGCACCGTGTTCGTGGCCCGTTACCTGGAAAGGAGGCTGTAATGGTCCGTATCGTCATTGATATCTTCCTGGCCGTGGGCGTGATTTTCACCTTCATCGGGGTGCTGGGCGTCCAGCGCCTCCCCGATGTGTTCGGACGGCTCCAGGCCAGCACCTGCATCGCCACCCTGGGCAACATCGGCGTGGCTCTGGCGGGCATCGTCTACACCGTGGCCAACCACGGCGAGGTCATGGCCTACATCCGGCTGGGCATCATCCTGTTGCTGATTTTAGCCACCAACCCCATCTCCAACCACGCCCTTTGCAAAGCGGCCTACCGCACCGGCGTCAAGCCCGCCAAGGACCTGGTGATCGACGACTATAAGGAGGATGATCCGGCATGAACTTTGAGGGCGTTCTGGTATTCATCCTGAATACACTGGCCATCGTGGGCGCGGTGGCCGCGGGCTGCGTGACGGTACACGCCAAGCGGCTCATCGACTCCTGCATCGCCCTGGCCGCCACCGGCTCCTTCGTGGCGCTGGAGTTCCTGCTGCTCCAGGCCCCGGACGTGGCCATCGCGGAGGCCAGCGTGGGCGCGGTGCTGTCCACCATCCTGTACATCATCGCCATCCGCAAGGTGCGCGCTGCTGAGGAGGAGGAAGAGAACCTATGAAGCTGAAAAAGATCCTGCTGCCCGCCGCGCTCATCATCCTGCTGGTCTGCGGCGTGTACACCGCCATCCTGATGGCGTCCAGCGAGCCGACCTATAACGGCGAGGACGTGGATCTGGTGGCCCTCTACGAGGACCCCAGCTCCTACGACAACAGCGACGCCGACGGCGCCGCCGCCATCATCATCAACGAGAACCTGGAAAAGACCGCCGCTGAAAACGTGGTGTTCAGCGTGGTCTACAACTTCCGCGGCTACGACACCATGGGCGAGAGCTTCATCCTCATCGCCGCCATCGCCGGTTCGCTGGTCATCCTGCGCAAGGCGGTGCGGTACAACGCGGACGGCACCCCCATCGAGGACGAGGAGGATGAGCTATGAAACATACCTATCGCAGAAAAAACGTCATCGTCCGGTGCGGCGCGGATATGTTCCTGCCCCTGGGCTGTGTGTTCGGCTGCTACGTCATCTTCCACGGCAACACCAGCCCCGGCGGCGGCTTCCAGGGCGGCGTGCTGGTGGCCAGCGCCATTCTGATGGTGTTCCTGGGCCACGGCGGCTCCGGCGTAAAGAACTCCTTCCGGGCCAAGCTGCTCCACAGCAGCGAGACCATCGCGGAGATCATGTATGTGCTCATCGCCCTGCTGGGCATCTTTACCGGGCTGAACTTCTGTATGAACTTCGTCTTTGCGGGGCATGAGTGGGAGACAAGTATCCTGATGAACGACGTGGTGGGCTACCACGTTATGGCAGGCATCATCTGTCTGCTCATCGTCATGCTCAACACCCTGGACGAGGACGACGTGCGCAAGGACGAGAACCGCCAGCTGCGCAGCGGGGAGGAGGTCGAGGAAGAATGATGGTCACAAACTACATCGGCTGTTTTGCCCTCATCGTTTTGGGGCTTTACTGCATGGTGGTCAAGCACAACCTCATCAAAATCATGATGGGCATGGGCCTGGTGGACTACGGCGTCAACCTGCTGCTGGTCACGGTGGGCTTCCACTACGGCGGCACCGCCCCCATCTTCAACATCGCGGAGCTGACCCGCTCCAGCTTCTTCGTGGACCCCATCCCCCAGGCTCTGACGCTGACCAGCGTGGTCATTGGCGCCTGTACCACCGCCATGAGTCTTGCCCTGGGTATCAAGCTGAAAGAGCAGTACGGTACCCTGGACACCCGTAAGATCAGGAGGTTGAACGGCTGATGAGTGCCTTATTGAACAACTTCCCCATTCTGGCCATTATGACCCTGTTTGTGGGGGGCTTCCTGAACTCCCTGGTGGGCCGCCGCCACGCGCTGGCCCAGAAGATCGTCGTTCTCATCTCCATCACCGCGGCCCTTGTCATGATGCTGGCGCTGGTCAAGCCGGTGATGGTGGACGGCGAGATCATCACCTACTGGATGGGCAACTGGGAACCCGTGGAGGGCTGGGCCATCGGCATCGCCCTTGAGGTGGACGCCCTGAGCCTCTTCTTTGGCCTCATCGTCGTGGTGGCGGTGTTCGTGTCGGGGGTCTACTCCTTCACCTATATGTCCCACGACGACAGTCTGGTGAACTACTACACCCTGTTCCTGATGCTGGGCGGCTCGGTGCTGGGCCTGGTGCTCTCCGGCGACCTGTTCAACATCTTCGTCATGGTGGAGATCATGACCTTCACCGCCGTGGCACTGACCGCCTTCCGCAGCCACTATGAGGGCGCGCTGGAGGGCGCCATGAAGTACCTGGTGGTCGGTTCTCTCGGCTCCACCTTCCTGCTGGCGGGCATCGCCGTGATGTACTCTCAGCTGCACACCCTGAACCTGGCGCAGATCGCCGCCCTGCTGCCGGAGGAGAGCGACAACCCGCTGATGGGCGTGGCCTTCGCCTTCCTGTTCATCGGCTTTGCCTCCAAGGCGTTCCTGTTCCCCTTCCAGCCGCTGGCGGCGGACGCCCACGCCGTAGCCCCGGCCTCCATCTCCCTGATGATCTCCGGCGTGCTGACCAAGTGCGGCGTCTACGGCATCATTCGGATGTGCTACATCCTCTACCAGAACATGGACCTGGTGGTGGTGCAGTACCTGATCACGGGCTTCGGCGCGGTGACGATGTTCATCTGCGTCACCATGGCCTTCCAGCAGCACAACTTTAAGCGTCTGCTGGCCTTCCACTCCATCTCTCAGGTGGGGTACGTCATCACCGCCGTGGGTCTGGGCACCGCCCTGGGCGTCAGCGCGGGCCTGTACCACGCCATGAACCACACCATCTTCAAGGGCCTGCTGTTCCTGACCGCCGGTGCGGTGCAGCACCAGACCGGCAGTCTGGACCTGGACGGGCTGGGCGGCCTGGCCAAGAAAATGCCCCGCACCACGGCCCTGTTCCTCATCGGCGCGGCCTCCATCAGCGGCCTGCCCCCCTTCAACGGCTTCGCCTCCAAGTGGATGATCTATCAGGCCACCTTCCAAAAGGGCGTGGACACCGGCAACTTCTTCTTCATCATCGTCTGTGTGCTGGCGCTGCTGACCAGTGTGCTGACCCTGGCCTCCTTCATCAAGGTGACCCAGAGCGTGTTCTTCGGCCAGCTGCCGGAGCAGTACAAGGACGTGAAGGAAGTCCCGCTGCTCATGCGCATCCCCATGTGGATTTTGGCCATCCTGTGCATCGTCACCGGCCTGTTCCCCACCCAGGTGCAGAACTGGCTGCTGCTCCCCGCCACCAACGCCGTCTACAGCGCGGCCAGCTACATCGACTCAGCTATGGGCGAGGGCTACGCCGCCCTCCACGACATCGTCTCCAGCGGCGTGACCTCCCTGGGCGTGTCCACCTGCTGGAGTCCCATCTCCTGGCTGGCGCTGCTGTTCTGCGTCACCTGCGCCGTGACCATCGTGGCCCTGCTGGGCAGCCCGGACGGCAAGGAGGACTCCCATGTCTCCGCTGCGGACGAGAACGCCGAGGAGCTGGACCCCAAGTACGAGCCGTTCTTTGCCGGCGAAGAGAGCGTCTACTCTCAGGTGGGCGGCAGCGACCTGTTCTGGGGCTTCAAACACAGCTGGCGGAAGTATTTCACCTTCTGGACCAACTGGCACAGCGGCATCGTCAACGACTACACCCTCTACGGCGTGGTGGTGACAGCCTTCGTGCTGCTGGCCTGCATCTTCGTGCTGTAAAGGAGGCGGAAGTATGACTGATTTGCTTTTTAACCTGGTTTATGTACTGCTGTTCCCCGGCCTGCTGTTCTGCGTGGTCATGGGGGTGCTGCTGGCGGGCCTGGACCGCATTTGGGTGGCCCGGATGCAGCGGCGGGTAGGGCCTCCCCTGCTCCAGGGCTGGTACGATTTCCTCAAGTGCTGTGGCAAGGAGACCATCATCCCCCGCCACGGCAAAAAGGCCGTCTACTACGGCGCGCCCCTTCTGGGCTTCGTGGCCCTCATCACCATCTCCCTGTTCCTGCCTGTGGTGAACGGTCAGGCCGCGTTCTCCGGCACGGCGGACCTGGTGGTGGTCCTGTACCTGCTGACGCTGGTCAGCGTGTGCATGATCGTGGGCGCTTCGGCCACCGGCTCCCCCTTCGCCGGGGTGGGCCTGAGCCGGGAGATGGTGGCTATGATCTCCTATGAGCTGCCCTTCGTGCTGGTCATCCTGACGGTCAGCAAGGCCGTTCTCTCCGCCGGAGACGGCGCGTCCTACACCTTCTCTCTCCAGGCCATCGCGGACTATCAGGCGTCCAACGGCCCCCTCATCACCCACTGGGCGCTGATCCCCGCCGCCATCGCCATGCTCTTCGTCATCCCCTGCGAGGTGGGGATGCACCCCTTCGACGTGTCCGAGGCGGAGACCGAAATTTGCGAGGGCACTCTGGCGGAATACAGCGGCCCTCCCCTGGCCCTGTACCGGCTGACCCATATGGTGAAGATGTTCATCATGACCGCCCTGTTCTGCGTCCTGTTCCTGGGCAGCATCAGCACCGGCTTTGTGGTGCTGGACACGCTGAATCTGATCGTGTTCTGCCTGGTGCTGACCTTCCTGACCATGAGCCTGCCCCACGCCGTCTGCGCCCGGTTCAAGACCGAGCAGGTATTCAAATTCTACTGGACGGTGGTGGCCGGACTGGCCGCAATCAGCCTGATTCTGGTCTGGCTGGGATTTTAAGGCAACCAGCTCGCCGCCCACCTGTGCGTTGGGCGGCAGAAGGGAGAAACTGCATGTTTGAGAAACTGATTGACAACAGCATGGCGAAAAGCCCCTGGATCTTCCACGTCAACGCCGGTTCCTGCAACGGCTGCGACATCGAGCTGGTCAGCGTGCTGACCCCCCGGTACGACGCGGAGCGGCTGGGCTTCCGGCTGACCGGCACCCCCCGCCAGGCGGATATCGTGGTGGTCAGCGGCCCCATCACCCTCCAGACCCGGGACCGGCTGGTGCGGATTTTGGCCCAGGTGCCGGAACCGCGGGTGGTGGTGAGCCTCGGCTCCTGCCCCCGGTCGGGCAACGTGTTCAAGGGCAGCTATGCCATCGACGGGCCGCTGGACAAGTACACCCATGTGGACGTGTCCGTAGGCGGCTGCACCCCCAAGCCGGAGGCCATCGTGGCCGCGCTGGCCCAGGCCGCGGAAATTCTGCGGGAAAAGAGGAAGGAGATGCACAAGTAATGCTTCCTTATCTCACAAAAGCGCTGACCAACCTGGTCAAAAAACCCGTCACCGAAAAATTCCCCGCCGGCGACCCGCCCAAGGCGGCGGCGGACTACCGGGGCCGTATCCAGTACGACCCGGAAAAGTGCATCAACTGCGGCATGTGTATGCGGGTCTGCGCCCCCCAGTGTATGCACCGGGACATCGAAAAGCTGGAAAACGGCGACCAGAAAATCACCTTCACCTTTGACCTGACCAGCTGCACCTTCTGCTCCATGTGCGC
>JAJQAS010000297.1 GCA_021203685.1 Clostridiales bacterium
TCCCCTGAAAGGGGAGGAGGGCCGCCGCCTTTAGGCGGTGGCGGAGGGGTTTCTCACTGGTGTTACTGACACGGTTGCCGCAAAGGGACAACTCCGAAAACTCGTAGTTCCCGGCTAACAGCTAAGAGCTAACAGCCAACAGCTGAACTCAATCCATCGGATTGAGTTCCACGGAGACGCCGATGCCTTTGTTGAACCGGTCCTGTTGGAACGCTTTCAGCAGGAAGGCCAGCATCTCCCGTATTTTTTTGTGGTCTTTGCACACCAGCATCAGCCGGTAGCGGTAGCGGCCCATCACCCGCAGCACCGGGGCCTCCGCCGGGCCGTAGAGGGAGAAGGGGTGCTCCGCCATCTCCCGGCTGCTCTGCCAGGACTGGAGGGCCGTCCGCAGCCGGTGTGCGCTCTGCAAAACGTGGTGCTCCATGGGGCCGCTGACCGTCAGCTGGTACAGGTCCCGCACCGGCGGGGTCTGGCGGCTCTCCCGGAGCAAAATTTCGCTCTCGTAAAAAGCGTCGTAGTCCTGCCGGGCGGCGCAGGTGATGATGTCGTTTTTGGGGGTAAACGTCTGAATGATGGCCCGTCCGGCCCGGCTGCCCCGTCCGGCCCGGCCCACCACCTGGGTCAGCAGGGAGAAGGTGCGCTCTCCCGCCCGGTAGCTGCTGACGTACAGCCCCTGGTCGGCGTCCACCACCCCCACCAGGGTGACGTTCTCGAAGTCCAGCCCCTTGGCCACCATCTGGGTGCCCAGCAGGATGGGGATCTTCTTCTGTTGGAAGCGGCTGAGAATGTCCGCATGGTTGTGGGCGGCGGAGACGGAATCAGCGTCCATCCGCAGCACCTCCACGCCGGGGAACGCCTCCTCCAGCTGCTCCTGTACCATCTGGACGCCGGCGTCCACAAAGTAGAGGTCGCCGCCGCAGTCCGGGCAGGCGGAGACCATCTCCTGGGAGTAGCCGCAGTAGTGGCACATCAGCCGTTGGTTGTCCTTGTGGTAGGTCAGCTTCACCGAGCAGTGGGGGCACTCCGGCGTGGCGCCGCATTCGCCGCAGACCACCATCCGGCTGGTGCCCCGGCGGTTCAGGAACAGCACCGTCTGCTCGCCCCGCTCCAGATTTTCCCGCAGCTCGGCACGAAGGGGGCCGCTGAGGTTGGTCAGGTTGCCGCCCCGCAGCTCCTGGCGCATGTCCACGATGCGCACCTGGGGCATGGACTGGGCGTTGAAGCGGTTTTTCAGCCGGAACAGGTGATACACGCCCTTTTGGGCCAAATACATGCTCTCCACGCTGGGTGTGGCGGACCCCAGCACCAGCACCGCGCCGGACTGGGCGCTACGGTACTTGGCCACATCCCGGGCGTGGTAGCGGGGGCTTTGCCCGGACTGATAGCTGCCCTCCTGCTCCTCGTCCAGCACGATAAGGCCCAGATTCTCCAGCGGGGCGAACACCGCTGAGCGGGTGCCCACCACCACTTTGGCGTCGCCGTTTTTGGCCCGCTTCCACTCGTCATACCTGGCCCCGGCGGAGAGGGAGCTGTGCAAAATGGCCACCTGGCTGCCAAACTGGGCCTCGAAGTGATGGAGCAGCTGGGGGGTGAGGGCGATCTCCGGCACCAGCACCAGGGCGGTACGCCCCTCCCCGATGACCTTGTGGATGAGCTGGATATACACCTGGGTCTTGCCGCTGCCGGTGACGCCGTAGAGCAGGGCGCAGGCGGGTTTGCCCCCGTCCAGCAGGGCGGAAATGCCCTCGTAAGCGGCCTGCTGCTCATCGTTCAGCACCGGCGGCGCTGCCAGTGAGACCTGGCTGGACGCCGGGCGGCGGTAGACCTCCCGCTTGTAGAGGGCCACAAGCCCCTTCTTTTCCAGGGCGCGGACGGTCTGGGCGGCGGTGCCGGTGAAGTAGTGGATATCTTTCAGCGAGGCGCTGCCCACCTGCCCCAGCAATTGGAGCACCGAGCGCTGGGCCTTGGCCCCCCTGGTGGTCTGGGACAACGCCTCCTCCAGAGGGACGGTCAGGTAAGCCACCTGCTCGGTCTTGTCCCCCACGTTGCGGGAGACGCTGGAGGAAACAGCGACCAGCCCCTTTTCCGTCAGTGCTTTCAGCGCCCCGGCGGGGCTTTTGTCCCCAAAGGCGTGGTAAATTTGTTCTCTTGTGGCCTTGCCGCCCTGGCGGCGGATGACCTCCAGCGCCTGGGCCTGGAGCGGCGCGTGTTTCGTCTGTTCTAACCCGTCCTCCGGAGAAACCCCCTCCGCCAGAGAGAACGTATCCCTTGCGGCGTAGTACAGTCCGGCGGGGAGCATGGCCTTCGCCGCCGTGTAGACGGTGCAGAAGTACCGGTCCCGCATCCACATAGCCAGCTTGAGGGTCTCCGGGCTGAGGACGGGCTGTTCGTCCAGCAGCACCTGCACCGACTTGATGTTGGGGATGCGTTCCCCCTCCCACAGGGAGAGGACGATCCCCTCGGTGGGACGGTTGCCCTGAGAGAAGGGGACCAGCACCCGCATCCCCGGCGCGGCCCGCTGGGCCATTTCGCGGGGAAACAGATAGGTATAGGGCTTGTCAATGGCGTAGGTGGCGGCGGCGACCGCCACCCGTCCATAGTAGACCGACTCCAAATGGCTCCCTCCATTGTGAAGCTGTTGGCTGTTAGCTTTTAGCTATTAGCTGAGATAGTGCTTGCTGTTTTGCCAGTGGTTTGTACCCAGCATAGTGTTTTCCTCGGAGAACCACTGTTCAGCAAGTGACCACCCCTCTTGCCTCCCCTGAAAGGGGAGGAGGGCCGCCGCCTTTAGGCGGTGGCGGAGGGGTTTGGGGCACAAGGCTGGGCAAAAGGGATAAACAAAGGCAAGCGGCGGCGCACGCCGCCGCTTGCCTACGGGATAAGAGTGTAGAAAACGGTTATTCTTCCTTTTCTTTGGGGACCAGCGTCCCTGCGCGGGCCTCGTTCAGGGCGATGGTGACCGGCTTCTCCTCCAGGGGTTCCTCGGCCTCCTCCGCCTCCTCGGAAAGCTCCCGCGCCCGGTGAGCCACCAGGTTCACCAGCTCGTAACGGCTCTCCACGTTGGTCAGCAGCTCGTTCATGGGGTAAAGAATCATATCGAACAGACCATCCTTCCAGAAAATAGATCAACTGGGTCTCCCGTTGAATCAGCCGTGCCTTTTAGTTGCTAGTTGCCAGTGGTCAGTGGCTGGAAAGAGGGTTTTTCTACTGAAAACCCCATGTCTGCCGAACAAAACTGATACCAGATGACAAGCACTATCCCCTCTTGCCTCCCCTGAAAGGGGAGGAGGGCCGCCGCCTTCAGGCGGTGGCGGAGGGGTTTCCCAACGCGACTGAGTAAAAGGGAATATCAAATTGGATAATAATACCTACAAAGTTATGGTTTCCCCGTCCAGCAGGCGATCCACCAGCGGGGCGCGCTCTTTGGCCCGGAGGAAGTGCGTTTTGATGCAGGCGTCGATCACCGCCGCCGTCTGCTTCACTGTGCCGTTGACCACGATGTAGTCAAACTCCGGGGCGCAGGCGATCTCCTCCCTGGCCCGGGCCAGACGGCCCTGGATCGTCTGCTCGTCCTCGCCGCTGTTGCGATCCCGGAGCCGCTGCTCCAGTTCGGCCAGCGAGGGCGGCAGCAGGAAAAACTCGATGGCGTCGGGGTAGACCCGGCGGACGTTTTTCGCGCCCTCCACCTCGATGTCCAGCACAACGTCCTGCCCCTGGGCCAGTACATCTTCCACGGCGGTGCGGGAGGTGCCGTAGTAGTTCCCCTCGTAAATGGTGGTCTCCAGCATGACGCCTTCGTCCACCAGCCCCCGGAACTGCTCTCGGGTGACGAAGTGGTAGCTGATGTCCTCCGTTTCGCCGGGGCGGATGTTCCGGGTGGTGTGGGAAACGGAGATGCGGAAGGTCCGCAGCTTCTTCAGGGCTTTGATGACGGTGCCCTTTCCCACCCCGGAGGGGCCGGCGATGACGATGACCCGTGGCTGTTTGGTTTTATCCATCTCTCTCTTCCTTCCCGGCAGCAGGTTCCTCTCCGGTCAGCCGGGCGGCCAGCGCCTCCGGCGTCAGGGCGGAGAGGACGATGTGGTCGGAGTCCATAATCAGCACCGCCTTGGTCTTGCGGCCATAGGTGGCATCGATGGCGGTGCCCCGCTCCTTGCCCTCCTGCACAATGCGCTTGATGGGGGCGGAGTCCGGGCTGACCACCGCCAGCAGCCGCTCGGCGGAGACCATGCTGCCGAACCCGATGTTTAACAGCTGCAAGCGTATCCCCCCTTGTATAGCTCTTAGCTCTTGGCTTTTAGCTGTTAGCCTGGTAGTGCTGAACGAGTGGTTAGCGATTAGTGGTTAGTGGCCAGCAGTCCCTGACTAACAGCTAACGGCTAATAGCTAACAGCTATTTACTCCACGTTCTGGATCTGTTCCCGAATCTTTTCCAATTCGGCCTTCATATCCACCACCAGGGTGGACATCTCCAAATCGTTGGCCTTGGAGCCGATGGTGTTGGTCTCCCGGTTCATCTCCTGCACCAGAAAGTCCAGCTTGCGCCCGATGGGGCTGCCCCCGGCCAGCATGGCCCGGAATTGGGCGATGTGGCTGTGGAGCCGGACAGTCTCCTCGTCCACGGCGACCTTATCGGCAAAGACGGCGGCCTCGGTGAGGATGCGGCTCTCGTCCAGCTGCCGGTCGGCCAGCACCTCCTGAATACGGGCGGTGAGCTTGGCCCGGTACTCGGCCACCCGTTGGGGGCCGCGGGCCTCCACCTGGAGGGTGTACTGCTCCAGCGTGTCCAGCCGCCCGGAGAGGTCGTCCAGCAGCTTTTGGCCCTCACGGGCACGCATGGCGTCGAAATCCGCCAGCGCCAGCTCCGCCGCCCGGTGGACTTCCTTCGTCAGCTCGTCCAGGTCCTCCGGCACCTTCTCCACCCGGAACACGTCGGGGAACCGGGACAGCAGCTCGGTGGAAACGGCGTCGTTCAGGCCGAATTTGGCCGACATGGTCTCCAGCGCCCGCAGGTAGCCCGCCGCCACGGCCTCGTTCAGGGTGACGGAGACGGCCTCGGCGGTGGTGGTCTCGATGGTGACGAACACGTCCACCTTGCCCCGGGTGATGGTGCGCTTCACCCGCTGGGTGATGCCGTCCTCGGCGCAGGTGTAGACGCGGGGGATGCGGACGGTACAGTCCAGATAGCGGTTGTTGACGCTGCGCACCTCCACCAGGTAAGACCTGCCGTTCCCCAGCGTCTCCCCCCGGCCATAGCCGGTCATACTTTTCAGCAAAAGGGTCACTCCTTGTTGTTCAGACGTTCACATTTATAGCTCTTAGCTCTTGGCTTTTAGCTTTTAGCTTGGCAGTGCTGTCCTTTCAGCTCTATGCCTGTGGTTTGCTGTGCCTGACTAACAGCTAACGGCTAAAAGCTAACAGCTTATCAAAGGAGGTTGATTCCAGTGGACAGTCAGTATTTATTATACCAAAATTCTCACGGACTGTAAAGAGATTCAGATGAATTTCGCCCGGCGCAGCACCGGCAGCAGCCGCTGCTGCACGTAGGTCATGATTTGGGAAAAGGCGATGTCGTAGCACACGAACACCACGTTGCCCACCGCCAGCAGCGCCCAGGAGCCAACGCCCCGGAAGGCCAGGGTGATTTGCAGCAGCTTTTGCAGCACCCAGTAGACCGCCAGCATCAGCACGTTGCCTGCGGCCAGTTTGAGCACCCACTCCAGAATCAGGTTTTTCCGGGCCTCGATCCACGCCTTGGCCACCGGATAAATGCCGAAGCACAGGCAGTAGTAGACCGCCACCTCCTTGCTGGGGAGCAGCAGCAGACCCAGCAAGCCGCTGACCACGTAGCAGCTCAGCCCGCCGCCGTAGCCCACGGCGCACACCGCCACGGCTGCGGCGAGGCCGCTGATGGCGGCCAGGCCCATCCGCCCGGAGGGCAAAAAGCTGGCGATGAGCAGCAGCGCCAGGGTGACGGCGCTGAGCATGGCGCACAGGGCGATCTGCCGCAGTCGGCGGCGACGTTCCTCCACCTCAGCGTCCCCCGCACAGGCAGTTGAGGCACATCAGGGCGGTGCAGCAGTCCATCATGTCCATGCCCATGCCCGCGCCTGTGTTGCGGTACATGGGGCCTGCGTTCTGCATCATGTTCAGGGCCTGGCGATACTCGCCGTTGTTGGGGTCCATGGAGACCGCCTGCTGGTAGTCGGCCCGGGCCTCGTCCAGCCAGCCCCGCCGGTAGGCAATGCTGCCCTGGCAGAAGTACCACTCGGCAGTCTGGGGCTTCTGGTTCAGCATTTGGGCGGCCCGGTCCAGGTCGTTGGCGTTGATGGCGGTGCGCACGTCGTTGTAGAGGGCGCCGCCGCTGTAGCCGTAGTTCTGCTGGTAGCCCTGTTGATAGCTCTGTTGGTAGCTCTGCTGGTACCCCTGACTGCTGCTGCTGCCGCTGCCCGGCTGGTAGGTCCCGGCCCGCATTTTGGTGATCTGGTCGTAAGCCTCGTTGATCTCCTTCATCTTTTCCTCGGCCAGGTCTGCCAGAGGGTTGTTCTGGTAGTTGTCCGGGTGGTACTTCCGGGCCAGCTGGCGGTATGCCTGCTTGACCTCGCTGTCGGTGGCGGTGGGTTCGATACCCAGTACGCTGTAAGGATCGTTCATCTCTTTTGTCTCTCCCGTAGTAATCGTTTTTGTTGCTTCCACTTGCCGCCGAGGACAAGCCTTTGCACCAGGGGCAGTCCGCCCCATAAAATATTTTCCAGAATGGGGGTGTTGTCCGTTTCCTCCAGCAGGGGGAGGGCGGTCAGCGCCAGGTTGACCGAGTGGGTCAGCGTGACCCGCAGCTGCTGGCCCTCCGGCCCGTCCGGGTCCGGGACCTGCTCCAGCCCATAGCGGAGCAGGATGGGGTTGTAGCTGCCCTGGGCCAGATCTTCCTCCAGGTCGTCCCAGGCGTCGGTCAGGTAGATCCACCGCCCCACGTGGTAGAGCAGCTGCTCTGCGGCCCGGTCCCGGCCCGCGTCGCCGGTGGGCGGCACCGCCCCGGCCAGGATTTTGGCGAAGGCATCCGCCGGGCGGTCCAGCGAGGGACAGCGTTCCGCCTCCAGCCGGTGCAGATGCTCCAGCTGAGCGGAAACCAGCCGGTCGAAGTCCGGCCTGCGGCCTCTGGCCCGCCGGTAGGCCCGGCGGAACACCCATGAGAGCAGCCTTGCACCCAGCCCCTTGAAAAACGGCTCATCCTGTATTTTGTCCTGTATCTGCCACCAGACCAAAATCATGCACTCGTCGGCCGCCAGCTCCAGCGCGGCGCTGGTGGCGCAGCAACTTCGCCCCCGGCAGGGGGCCACCGGGCAGCGGCAGCGGTGCTGGTCGCCGCCCGCCCCCAGCAGCAGAGCCAGGAAGGTGAAGTCGTAGCTCAGCAGCAGCCGGGACAGCTGGCCGCACTGTTTACCCATGGTGTGGCACAGGCCGCAGTAGACCGCCCGGTACCGCTCCCAGTCCTTTACCTTTAATTCTTCCCGGAGGGGCAGCACATAACCGAACATCAGCCCAGCTCCACCGTCACCTCGTAGTCGCCCACCGCGCCTACGTCGGACATGCCCGCCACCTTCACCGTGGCGGGGAGAGTGACAGTCCCCGTCACCTCGGCGGACACGTCGCTCATGTCCACCTCAACGGTCACGTCGTCCTCCACCAGCAGGGACATGGTATCCTTGTCCCCCCGGATACGGACCTCCAGGCTCTCGGTCACCAGAGTGGCGGTGACGTCCTCCGCCTGGTTGACCAGCTGGATGTTGCTGGTGGTCACCTTGGTGGTGGTCAGGCCGCTGTCAATGGTCAGCGTCACCGTGGCCACGGTGGTACCGCTGACGTTGGTGATGCCGTCCGGCAGGTCGATGGAAAAGCTCTGCCGCTCCGATGTGACCACCTGGGACAGGTCGATGGTGCCAACGCTGAAGGTGTCCAGCCCCTCCAGATCCTCCTGGGTGCCGGAGACGGTCAGGGTCTCCGGGGAGATGGTGTAGGTCACGTCGTCCTCGGTGGCGCCGCCGCCCTCCACGATGGTCACGGCCAGAGAAATTTCCTTCACCAGGGACACCGGGAAGGTGGCCTCCACGGTGGACTGGCTCAGGGTCAGTCCCTCCTGGTCTACCTCGTTGCCGTCGGCGTCCACCAGCGTCAGGGCCAGGGTGCCGGTCCAGGTCTCGGAGAGGTCCTGTTCCGACAGAGTGGCGACCGCGTGGTCCACCTGCTCCACCTGAGAGGCCTCCCCGGTGACGGTGATCTCCGTCACGTCAAAGGAGAAAGCATTGGTGTCGTATAAATAGCCCTCCGCCACCGAGCCGGTGAAGCCGCCCACCACGCTGACGGTCTTGTTGCCCATCTTCACCACCGTCACCTCGATGGAGGAGACGCTGCGGGAGCGAATCTTCACACTGGACATATTGATGGTGTTGGGATAAGAGACGGTATAGCTCAGGGACTGGGTCCCGGCCTCGAATACCTGGGTGGTCAGGTCCACGGTGATGGTGATGTTGGTGCGCTTGAGCTGGGAGACCACCGCGCGGGTGCCCACCAGCGTCAGGGTGACGGTGGCGTCGTCGCCGTCGGTGAGCATCAGCCCCTCCTCCTCCAGGGCCTCCTCCCCCACGAAGGTGACGGGGATGTTGCGGATGGTCACTCTGGTGTCGGGTTCCACCGTCACGTCCACATAGAGCCAGCAGAGCACCGCGCAGACGATGGCCAGCAGGACGTATAAGAGGTTGATGTGCCTGAGTTTATTCAGCATGGTCGGAGTCCTCCTTCCTGTGCCGCACCAGGTCGATCAGGCGCAGGGAGTTCAGGCTGTGGAGCAGACTCTTCCAGTTCAGGGAGCTTTCCTCCTCCTCCAGCGCCTGGGGCAGCAGCTCGTGGCGCAGCAGCCGCCGCAGAGTCTCCGGAGCCAGGTGGCGCTTGAGGGAGCCGCCCACGGCCACGGAGATGGAGCCTGTCTCCTCGGAGACGATGGCCACCACCGCGTCGGTGTGTTCGGTGACGCCGATGCCCGCCCGGTGGCGGGTGCCCAGCTCCCGGCTGATGTTGGTGTTGCTGGACAGGGGCAGCACGCAGCCGCCCCCGACGATGCGCCCGCCGCGGATGATGACCGCGCCGTCGTGGAGGGGTGCTTTGGGCCAGAAGATGTTTTTCAGCAGTTCGGAATTGACCTCCGCGTCCAGGGCGGTGCCGCTCTTGATGCAGTCGTCCAGAATGCTGTTCCGCTCAAAGACGGTCAGCGCGCCCACCTTGTTTTTGGACATGGTGGTATAGGCGTCCACCAGCTCGTTGATGGCCGCCTCGGTCTCGTCGGCGTGGTCCAGGAGGATGTCGCTCCGGCTGAACATGGTGGAAAGGCCCCGTGTGCCCATCTGCTCCAGAAAGTGGCGGATCTCCGGTTGGAACACCACCACCAGCGCGAGGAAGCCCAGCTCCAGGGCGTTGCTCAGCAGGAAGCTGATCACATGGAGGTTCAGCAGGCTGGACACCCACATGATGCCCACCAAAAAGGCGATGCCCTTGAGCACCTGCCCGGTGTTGGAGTTGCGGGCCAGCAGGAGCAAGCGATAGATCACGTAGGCCAGGATGCCGATGTCGATGAGGTCTGTGATTTGGATGGTCTTGATGTAGCCCAGGCACTGCTGGGTCACGCTGAGGATCGCTGTCATACGTTTACCATCCCTCTCTGGAAACATTCTGCGATTTTGCCTCGGTTCTTCATCTATACAGAATCAGTATAGACGAAGAACCGGCAAATGGCAAGGGAATATCCTTGAATTTTCTGTGACAGGCCCCTTTAATGGGCGTCTCCGGTCACTTCCGCCAGCGCCTCCGCCAGGCGGCGCACCTCCCACCCCCGGTTGAAGGCGGAAAAGCTGACCCGCACCGTGCCGGCAGCCAGGGTGCCGCCGCTCTCGTGGGCCAGAGGGGCGCAGTGGTACCCCGCCCGGACGCAAATCCCCCGGCGGCCCAGGGCGTCCGCCAGTTCCTCCACGTCGTGGGTCTTGGAGACCAGGGACAGCACCCCGCTTTGCAGCTCTGGGCGGGGGGACTCGATGGGGTAAAGGTCGGGGATCTCCCGCAGCGCCCGAACCAGCTGCCGCCGCAGGGCCTGCTCCCGCGCCCCGATGCGCTCCACTCCCACCGATCGTACAAACTCCATTCCGGCGGTCAGCCCCGCCGCTCCAGGGACGTTGTGGGTGCCCGCTTCCAGCCTGTCGGGCAGGAAGTCCGGCATCTCCTGGAGTTTGGAATTGCTGCCCGTCCCCCCGGTCAGGAGGGGCAGCGGCTCCGCCCCCGGGGCACAGAGCAGCAGTCCCGTCCCCTGGGGGCCGTAAAGCCCCTTGTGGCCGGGCATGGCGAGGTAGGCCGCCCCCAGCGCCCCCATATCCAGAGACGCCGTCCCGGCGGACTGGGCCGCGTCCACCACCAGCGGCACGCCGTATTTTTTACACAGCCCGGCGATCTCCTCCAGCGGGAGGATGTAGCCGAACACGTTGGACACATGGCAGCACACCGCGAAATCCGCCCCCGGCAGCAGCCGTTCAAACGCCTCCGCCAGCTCCTCCGGGTGGAACAGGCGGCCCCGGGCCACGTCCACCTGCACCTCCGGCAGGCTGGACAGGGTGCGGGTGACGGCGTTGTGCTCGTAGCCGGAGATCACCGCCCGCCCGCCGTCTCTCGCCAGAGAGCGGATGGCGATGTTGAGGCCGTGGGTGGCGCTGGTGGTGAGCACCACCTGCTCCGGCCCCGCCGCCCCAAAGAGCTTCGCCGCCGTCTCCCGGCAGCGGAACACCACCTCTGCCGCCTGCGCCGCGGCGGGGTAACCGCCCCGTCCGGGGCTGGCCAGCGTCCCCATGGCCCTGGCCACCGCCCTGGCCACCGCCGGGGGCTTTTGCAGGGTGGTGGCGGCGCTGTCCAGAAAAATCACAGGGCCACCTCCCGGTAACTGCCGTCGCCCCCGGTGATAAAGACCCGGGTGGGGGTCAGGCCCGCCCGCTTGAGGACGGTCAGCGCCGCAGTCAGGCTGCGCTGGGCGATTTTGACACAGTGGCTGCACCCGGAGTCGGAGAGCTGCTGGGGGGAGCGGAGGATGTGCGCCCCAATGCCGGAGCGCTCCAGCGCCGCCTCCGTCCGCTGGGCGTAGGTCAGGCTCTTACAGACGATCAGATAATAAATCAAAACACCATCTCCTTTCAAAGCCCTTACCCTTACTATATGCGTCGGAGGAATTGTTGTGTGCTGTCGAAAGGAGGGGGTGAAAAAGGCTCCGGGGGAGTGGTTCTCCCTCGAAGCCTTGTCGCGTCAAATTTTTTCGATGAGTGCCACGGCCTGGGCCGCCATGCCGGAGGAGTCCCCGGTGAAGCCCAGCTTTTCCTCGGTAGTGGCCTTGACGTTGACCCGGTCCGGCGAAATGCCCATGTGGGCGGCCAGATTCTCCCGCATCTGGGGGATGTAGGGAGCCAGCTTGGGCTTTTGGGCGATGACGGTGGCGTCCACGTTCACCGGCTCGCAGCCCGCCTCCCGCAGCAGCTCCATCGTCCGGTCCAGCAGAATCAGGCTGTCGATGCCCTCCAGGGCGGGGTCGCTGTCGGGGAAGGCTTTGCCGATGTCCCCCAGCCCTGCCGCGCCCAGCAGGGCGTCCATGACGGCATGGGTCAGCACGTCCGCGTCGGAGTGGCCCAGCAGGCCCATCACCCAGGGGATGTCCACGCCCCCCAAAATCAGCTTCCGCCCGGACACAAGGCGGTGTACGTCGTAGCCCTGCCCGATTCTCAAACCTGTGCCTGACATTGCAAAATCGCCTCCCCCATCGCCAGGTCGATTGGCGTGGTGATTTTCAGGTTCTCATAGGAGCCTGTTGTCAATGTAACAGTCATGCCCAGGGCCTCCGCAGCCGAGCAGTCGTCGGTCAGGGGGATGCCCTGCTTCCGGCAGCGCTGGAGCGCCCCGGCGATGAAATCCGCCTGGAACACCTGAGGGGTCTGCACGGCGAAGAGGGTGCTGCGGTCCACCGTCCGCTGAATTTTGCCGTCCGCGGCCTGCTTGATGGTGTCCTTCACCGGGACGGCGGGGGCGGCAGCGCCGGTTTTGGCGGCGGTCTCCAGCACCTCCCGCAAAATCTCCTGGGAGACGAAGGGCCTGGCCCCGTCGTGGATGGCGGCCAGCTCCGCCTGGCGGGAAATCTCCCGCAGGCCCAGGCTCACCGACTCCGCCCGGTCGCGCCCGCCCCTTACCACCTTCGTCATCTTGTCGATGGCGTATTGGGCGCACAGGTTGCTGATGGGGACAATTAAGTCCTCCCGGGTGACGACAACAATTTCATCGATGAGCGGGCAGTTTTGCAGCGCCAGCAGCGTCCGGGCCAGGACGGGCATCCCGCCCAAATCCGCCAGCACCTTGTCGATGCCCTGCATCCGGCTGGCGCTGCCCGCCGCCGGGACCACCGCCGCGCAGTAGGGGTGGTCATCCTGCCCCCGGTGAAACAGTTTTGAAAACAAACCGGCCATTGCCATTCTCCTCATAAACCCGTTTTGCGGGGGTGTGCCGTGAAAATGAATCAGAGCATCCTCAGGATGTCCCTTTTAGAATCGAACACGGATGAAACCCGGTCATTGCAAATTGCACATTGCACATTGCAAATTTATTACGACACCGCCCGGAAAATGCGCTCCTCCACCGACTCGAAGCTGACGTGCTGGCAGAGCACCACCTCGGAGATCAGAATCTGCTTGGCGGAGTGGAGCATCTTCCGCTCCCCGGTGGAGAGCGCCTTCACCTGGTCCCGCAGCAGCAGCCCCTTGATGACCGAGGCCACCTGCATCATGTTGCCGCTCTTGAGTTTTTCCATGTTTTCCCGGTAGCGGCGGTTCCAGTTGCCGTCCATGTCTACCGACAGGAAGGGGATGGAGGACAAAACCTCCTCCGCCCGCTCCGCTGTGGCAATGGGCCGCACGCCGATTTGCTCACTGGTGTCAACGGGAATCATCACCTTCATGTTACCCACAGGCAGCTTGAGGCTGTAGTACTGTCGTACCGTGCCGTCAACCGTCCGTTCTACAATGTCATCTACTACGCCAGCGCCGTGCATGGGATGCACGATCTGGTCACCAATTTGAAACATGAGACCCACCTCCAAAAAAGTTTAAACTTTCGCCTGATTATAGTACATTATAGCACTCTTTTTGGTGGAAAACAACGGCAAAACGTACAAAAAAAAGAAAAGTTCCCCCTCCGAAAAGGGGGAACTTTTGCCGGAAAACCACAGTTTTACGGTTGTTTTTGTTCAAAACAGACGGGGTGACGGAATCAGTCCTCGTCGTACTCCTCGCGCAGGACGGCGCGGCGGGACAGGGAGACCTTCTTGGCTTCCATGTTGATGTCGGTGATCTTGACCTCGACGGTCTGGCCCTCGGCCAGCTCGTCCTCGGGCTTCTCCACCCGGTGGTCGGCGATCTGGGAGATGTGGATCAGGCCGTCCACGCCGGGAACGATCTCAGCGAAGGCGCCAAAGCTCATCAGCTTGACGATCTTGACCTCGGCGTTGTCGCCGATGGCGTACTGGCTGACGAAGTTCTCCCAGGGGGAGACGCTGCGGTCCTTCATACCCAGAGAGATCTTCTTCTTGTCGGGGTCGTACTTGATGACGTAAACGTCCACCACGTCGCCCACAGAGACGGCCTCGGAGGGGTGCTTGATGCGGCTCCAGGACAGCTCGGAGATGTGGACCATGCCGTCCACGCCGCCGATGTCCACGAACGCGCCGTAAGAGGTCAGGCTCTTGACGGTGCCCTCATAGTGCTTATCCACCTCGATGTTGTCCCAGATGGCCTGGGCCTTGGCGGCGCGCTCTGCGGCGGCCACGGCGCGGATGGAACCCACCACGCGGCGGCGGGAGCGGTTGACCTCGGTGATCTGCATCCGGGCGGTGGTGCCCACCAGGACGTCCATCGGCTCGTTGCGGCGCAGGCCGGTCTGGGAAGCGGGAACGAAAACGCGGATGCCGTTGACGTTGGCGACCACGCCGCCCTTGTTCTCCTCGCGGATATAGCCTTCGACGATGGTGCCGTTCTCACGGGCTTCCTCGATCATCTCCCAGTTCTTGGCCGCGTCCAGACGCTTCTTGGACAGGGTGACGATGCCGTCCTGGTCGTTGATGCGGGTGACCTGGGTCTCGATCTCGTCGCCGACCTTGACCAGATCCTCCACCTTGACAGAGGGGTCGTCAGACAGCTCGCTCAGCGGAATGTAGCCGGTGTGCTTTGTGCCCAGCTCGACCTGGATCTCGGTCGGAGTGATGTTCACAACGGTACCTGTGACCTTGTCCCCTGTATTTAAAGTTTTGATCGATTTCTCCAGCATTTCGGCGAAAGATTCCTCGATCTCCATTTTTTCTTCGCTCATAGTGTAAAAAACCTCCTTTATTATCCACCCGGGCGTAGACGCGCCCGCAGTGATTCCAACAGACGCTGCGCACTTAATCGCATCCAATGGCAGCTCTGACGCCTGTTCGATCCAATAAACATGACTGCAATGCTGCTGACAAAGTTCGGCCAGGTGACGGGTGTTGGCGCTCTTCCGGTCGCCAATGACCACCATGACCTCGCACTGTCGGGCCAAAAACTCTGCTTCTGACTGGCGCTGATACGTAGCATTACATATTGTATCAAATGTTTCCGCGTTTGTACAGAGTTTTTTTGCAATTTCCACAGCTTTTTTCCAAACTTCTCTGGTGGACGTTGTCTGAGAGACAAGTGTCAGCGGTACGCTGTCACCCCCCGGCTGAGAGGTGATCCAGCGCTCCAATTCCTCCCCGGATTCCACCACAACGGCGTTTTTGCACCACCCGGCGGTGGCTGTGACCTCCGCATGGCCCCGCTTGCCCACGATGACGGGGACCCGTCCCCGCTCCTCCGCCTGGGCCACCAGCTTGTGGATGCGCGCCACGCTGGGGCAGGTGGCGTCCACCACCCGGAGGCCCCGGGCCTCCAGCGCCTCAAAGACGGCGCGGCTCTCCCCGTGGGAGCGCACCACTACCGCCGCCCCCTCGGGAATGTCGCCGGGGTCGGTGACGCAGACCATGCCCTCCTGGGCAAAGTGCTCCACCACATGGTCGTTGTGGACCAGGTGGCCCAGCATGGCGCAGGGCTGGCCCTCGGCGGCGGTCTGCTCCGCCAGCTCCACCGCCCGGCGGACGCCGTAGCAGAAGCCGGCGGTTTTGGCTAAGGTAACGGTCATTTGGTCTCGGCCTCCAGGGCGTAAATGCGTTTCAGCAGGTCGTCGGCCACGGCCTCCTGCTCCTCCTTGGTGGCCCGGCGGCCTGCGGGTTTGACCACATAAGGCTCCCCGAACACCACCGTGGAGCGGTGGAACATCTTCTTGGGTCGGGTGGAGTACACCGGCACGATGGGCGCGCCGGTTTTCAGGGCCAGCATGGCCGCGCCGGTCTTGGCGCTGCCCTCCTCGCCCTCGCCCACCCGGGTCCCCTCGGGGAACATCATCAGCTTGCAGCCGTCTTTCAGCACCCGCAGGGCTTTTTTGATGGCGGACATGTCGTTGTTGCCCCGGTCCACGGCGAAGGTGCCGATGGCGTCCAGCGCCCGGCCCATGATGGGAATTTCCAGCAGGGACTTCTTGGCCATGATGCGGATGATGTGCTTCCGGCTGGCGGCGAAGCAGATCATGGGCGGGTCGGCCAGAGAGGTGTGGTTGGGGCAGATGATGCACGGCCCCTCTGGGATGCGGTCCCGGTGCAGCACCTTAAAGGGGTAGAAAAAGTTCCAGATGGGGTAGAGGATGACGTACAAAATCCGGTAGTTCCGCTCCTCCTGCGCCCGTGTGCGCTTCTTTTTCTTCTTTTCCTCGGCCATAGGCTCACATCCTCTCTCGAATGGCGTTCAGCAAGAGCTGGAGGCTCTCGTCCAGATTATAATTCGTCGTGTCCACCAGCGCCGCGTCCTCCGCCTGGCGGAGAGGGGCGATGGGGCGGTTTTTGTCGTTCTCGTCCCGGAGGATGACGTCCGCCAGCACTTCCTCATAGGTGACGGCGCTGCCTTTGGCTTGCAGCTCCTTCCAGCGGCGCTCGGCTCTGGCCTCCGGCGTGGCGGTCAGGAACAGCTTGACCTCCGCCTGGGGCAGCACCACAGTGCCGATGTCCCGCCCGTCCATGACGACGCTGTGTTTTCTTGCCAAATCCCGCTGCAAGTCCAGCAGGAAGGCCCGGACAGCGGGGATGGCCGACACCGCCGAGGTGTAGAGGGACAGCTCCGGCTGACGAATTTCCTCCGTCACGTCCTCGCCGTTCAGCAGCATGTGCTGCAAGCCGTCCTCGCCATAAAACAGCTCCGGCCGGATCTCCGGCAGGCGGGCGGCAATGGCTTCGCCGTCGCTGCGGTCGATGCCCATCCGGTAGCAGTACAGGGCCACCGTCCGATAAATCGCCCCGGTGTCCACATACAAAAAGCCCAGCTCCGCGGCCACCTTCCGGGCCAGGGTGCTTTTCCCCGCCCCGCTGGGGCCGTCAATGGCTACGCTGATCGGTTTTTCCATCGTTATCGTTCTCCTTTGTCGCTTCCGCCGCCGCGCGGCCCGCCGCCGCGCCGGTGGCCCAGGCCGCCTGTAGGTTGAAGCCGCCGGTGTAACCGTCGATGTCCAGCACCTCCCCGGCGAAGTACAAGCCGGGGCACTTTTTGGAGGCCATGGTGGCGGGGTTCACCTCGCCCAGCTTGACGCCTCCGGCGGTGACGATGGCCTCCGCCACGGGCCGGGTGCCGGTGAGCTCCAGCCGGAAGGCTTTCAGCTCCTCCACCAGCCGCCGCCGCTGGCCTTTGGTCACGTCATGTACCTTGGTCTCCGGCGGGATGTCCGTCCGCCGCAGCATCACCGGGATCATCAGCCGGGGCAGCAGGCCCCCCAATACGTTTTGTACGTCCCGGTTGGGGTTCTGGCCGAAGTCCCGCAAAATGCGCTCGTCCAGCTGCTTTTCCGACAGGGCGGGTTTCAGGTCTATTATAGCAGAGTATTTGTCTTTGTCAAAGCCCTGTAAACAGGCGCTGGCGGACAGCACCAGCGGCCCGGAGAGGCCGAAGTGGGTGAAGAGCAACTCGCCGAAGCCCTCGTAGACCGTCTTTTTCTTCTGGTTTTTGACCTTTAACGTCACGTTGCGGAGGGAAAGCCCCTGCATCTGTTGGCAGTCCTCCCCCGCCGTCACCAGCGGCACCAGCGAGGCGCGGGCGGGAACCAGCGTATGGCCCACGGACTGGGCCAGGGCGTAGCCGTCCCCGGTGGAGCCAGTGGCAGGGTAGGATACGCCGCCGGTGGCGACGATGACCGCGTCCCCCCGGAGGGTGCGTCCGTCCTCCAGCATTACGCCGGAGGCTCCGTCCTCCCCTTGCAGCAGCGCCGTCACCCGCCCGGTGACGGTTTTCACCCCCAGGCGGCGCAGCTCGTAAAACAGCGCGTCGATGATATCAGCCGCCCGGTCGGAGACGGGGAACACCCGGTTCCCCCGCTCTACTTTCAGCGGCACGCCCAGCCCCTCAAAAAACGCCTGCGCGTCCTCCGGGGAAAAGCGGCTCAGGGCACTGTGGAGGAACCGCCCGCCCCGGGGGTAGTTTTGCAGGGCAGTCTCCACCGGGCAGCGGTTGGTCAGGTTGCACCGGCCCTTGCCGGTGATGTAGAGCTTGCGCCCCACCTTTTCGTTCCGCTCGATGAGCGTCACGGCGGCGCCCGCCCGGGCCGCAGTGATGGCGGACATCATTCCGGCGGCTCCGCCGCCGATGACTAATACGGTATGCAAACAGTTCCCCCTCATACAAAAACGGAGCCAGTTCCCGGAAGAACTGACTCCGGCCAAAATGGTTGTAGGGACATTGACTGAAAAAATGATTCTGGCAATCTCTTTACATCAGCCGCGTGGTGATAAGCTATTAGCCGTTAGCCGTTAGTCAGGCATTACCAGTCTAAAGCAAACAGCGTGATAAGAGCTGTTTGCTTTGCGCGCCGAACCTAAAGCGCAAAGCGTACCGTTAAGCACCACAAAGCTAAGAGCTAAGAGCTAAAGGCTAAAAGCTAAAATTACCTCCGGTCCGTCCGCTCGTACACGTCGTACTCCTGCCAGATCTGCTCCAAATGGCTCAGGTTGTGCTCCAGCTTCTCGGCGCGGATGCGGCTGACCGACACGATGAGGGCTGTGACCAAACTCAGCGGGGCCACCAGGGAATCCACAAAGGAGGCCATGTCGCTCTTGGCCAGCAGGGAAACGTCTGCAATCTCCGCCAGGGGCGAAGCCTTGCTGTCGGTGATGGCGATGACGGTGGCCCCCCGGTCCTTGGCGTAGCGCATGGCCTTCACCGTCCGCTTGGAGTAGCGGGGGAAGGACAGGCCGATGAGCACGTCCCCCTCTTTGATGTGGAGAATTTGCTCGAAGGTCTCGCTCATGGCGCTGGTCT
>JAJQAS010000274.1 GCA_021203685.1 Clostridiales bacterium
CGGTGGCAAAGGGCGGCACCGCCGCCGTCCCCGGCCCCTTCGGCTCCGGCAAGACCGTGGTGCAGCACGCCCTGGCCAAGTGGTCCGACGTGGACATCGTGGTCTATATCGGCTGCGGCGAGCGCGGCAACGAGATGACCGACGTGCTGCGGGAGTTCCCCGAGCTGATCGACCCCCGCACTGGCGAGACGCTGATGAAGCGGACTGTCCTCATCGCCAACACCTCCGATATGCCCGTGGCTGCCCGTGAGGCGTCGGTCTACACCGGCATCACCATCGCGGAGTACTTCCGTGACATGGGTTACGACGTGGCCGTCATCGCTGACTCCACCTCCCGCTGGGCCGAGGCCCTCCGTGAGATGTCCGGCCGTCTGGAAGAGATGCCCGGCGAAGAAGGCTACCCCGCTTACCTGGCCTCCCGTCTGGCCCAGTTCTACGAGCGGGCGGGCGTGGTGCAGTGCGTCGGCTCCGACAGCACCCGCACCGGCTCCCTGACCGCCGTGGGCGCGGTCTCCCCTCCCGGCGGCGACCTGTCCGAGCCGGTCTCCCAGGGCACCATGCGCATCGTCAAGGTGTTCTGGTCGCTGGACTCCTCCTTGGCTTACCGCCGTCACTTCCCCGCCATCAACTGGCTCAGCTCCCACTCCCTGTATATGGACTCCCTCAAGCCCTGGTATGACGAAAACCTCGGCCCCGACTACGTGAAAAACCGCGGTTGGGCTATGGCCGTCCTCCAGGAGGAGGCCAGCCTGAACGAGATCGTTCAGCTGGTGGGCAAGGACTCCCTCTCCGCCAAGGATCAGATGACTCTGGAGACGGCGAAGATGATCCGCGAGGACTTCCTCCAGCAGAACGCCTTTGTGGACGTGGACTCCTTCTCCACCTATCACCGCCAGTACCTGATGCTGAAGATGATCCTGGACTACGACACCCAGTGCCGCGCCGCCCTGGAAAAGGGCGCGAAGCTCTACGACCTCTTCTCCATCCCCGCCCGCAACGGCATTGGCCGGGCCAAGAGCGTACCGGAGGACCAGTACGAGGAAGTTTACGCCCAGATCTTCGCCGACATGGAAGCCCAAATCAACGAGGTGGCCGAGAGAGGAGAAGATGACTGATGATCAAAGAATATAAGACGATAGAAGAGATCTCTGGCCCTCTGATGGTGGTCCGCAAGGTGGCGGGCGTCACCTATGACGAGCTGGTGGAGATCGAGCTGCCCAACGGCAGCATCCGCCGGGGCAAGGTGCTGGAGGTCAACGGCGACAACGCCGTGGTCCAGCTGTTCGAGTCCTCCGCCGGTATCAACCTGCGGGATTCCAAGGTCCGCTTCCTGGGCCATCCCCTCCAGCTGGGCGTTTCCAAGGATATGCTGGGCCGGGTGTTCTCCGGCATGGGCGAGCCCATCGACGGCGGCCCCGAGATCTTGCCCGAGGCTTACCGGGACATCAACGGCCTGGCCATGAACCCCGCCGCCCGGGACTACCCCAACGAGTTTATCCAGACCGGCATTTCCACCATCGACGGCCTGAACACCCTGGTTCGCGGCCAGAAGCTGCCTATTTTCTCCGGCTCCGGCCTGCCCCACAACCAGCTGGCGGCCCAGATCGCCCGCCAGGCCAAGGTGCTGGACGGGGAGTCCAACTTCGCCGTGGTGTTCGCCGCCATCGGCATCACCTTCGAGGAGTCCGAGTACTTCACCCAGGAGTTCATCCGCACCGGCGCGCTGGAGCGCACCGTGCTGTTCATCAACCTGGCCAACGACCCCGCCGTCGAGCGCATTTCCACCCCCCGTATGGCGCTGACCGCCGCCGAGTACCTGGCCTTTGACATGGGGATGCACGTGCTGGTCATCCTGACCGACATCACCAACTACGCCGAGGCCCTGCGCGAGGTTTCCGCCGCCAAGAAGGAAGTCCCCGGACGGCGCGGCTACCCCGGCTACCTCTACACCGACCTTGCCACCATGTACGAGCGGGCCGGCCGTCACCTGGGCCAGGAGGGTTCCATCACCATGATCCCCATTCTGACCATGCCCGAGGACGACAAGACCCACCCCATCCCCGACCTGACCGGCTATATCACCGAGGGCCAGATCATCCTGGACCGGGAGCTGTACCGGAAGGGCATCCTGCCCCCGGTGGACGTGCTGCCCTCCCTGTCCCGTCTGAAGGACAAGGGCATCGGCGAGGGCAAGACCCGCGAGGACCACTCCGGCACCATGAACCAGCTCTTCGCCGCCTACGCCACCGGCAAGGAGAACAAGGAGCTGATGTCCATCCTGGGCGAAGCGGCTCTGTCCCCCACCGACCTGCTGTACGCCAAGTTCTCCGATGAGTTCGAGAAGCGTTACGTGGCCCAGGGGCCGGAGGAAAACCGCTCTATCCAGGAGACGCTGGACTTGGGCTGGGAGCTGCTGAGCATCCTGCCCGAAAGCGAGCTGAAGCGGATCAAGCCCGAGTATATCGAGAAGTATCTGCCCAAAAAGGATAAGACCTGAGGGAAGGAGGGATCGTAAATGCCTTCCGCTAACGTAAACGCCACCCGCATGGAGCTGACCAAGCAGAAGAAAAAGCTGCGCACCTCCGTTCGCGGCCACAAGCTGCTGAAAGACAAGCGCGACGAGCTGATGAAGCAGTTCCTGGAGATGGTGCGGGAGAACCGCGCCCTGCGCAAGCGGGTGGAGGAGTCGCTGATTCGCGCCCACGGCAGCTTTACCGTGGCCAGCGCCCTGATGAGCTCCGAGATGATGGAGCAGTCCCTGCTCTACCCCCAGCAGAGCGTCGATCTGGACATGACGTTCCAGAATATCATGTCGGTCAACGTGCCCCAATACCACTTCACCACCAAAAGCTCCGACGCGGGCGAAATCTACCCCTATGGCTTCGCCACCACCAGCTGCGAGCTGGACGACGCGGTGGACGCCCTGTCCTCCGTCTTTGCCGATATGCTCAAGCTGGCCCAGATGGAAAAAGCCTGCCAGCTGCTGGCCGAGGAGATCGAAAAGACCCGCCGCCGGGTCAACGCCCTGGAGTACGTGGTCATCCCCGACTGCGAGGCCAAAATCAAGTCCATTTCCATGAAGCTGGACGAGAACGAGCGCAACAACACCATCCGCCTGATGAAGGTCAAGGATATGATGTTGGCTGAGAACATCGAGCAGCGCCGGAAAGAGACCGAAGAGGCCATCGCCGCGTCCCACGACGCCAGCTGAGCGCATAACACAACGTAAACAACACAAAAACGCTGAGGTTCGGGGGAGACCCGAATCCCAGCGTTTTTCACATCAGAACAGAAACTGCCCGAAAGCGAACCGCCTGCGGGTTTCCCCACAGGCGGCGCTTTGTCAACAAAAAAGAAAAGAGAGAGAAAAAAGCAGATGTTCTAAATGTCCATCCACAAGATACCACATCGACAGGAAAAAGAAGTCAACAAATTGCAACGAAAGTGTGAATCTTTCGTGAACAGCAAAGGAAGATAGTTTCAGTTTCCAGAACGACCCTTGCAAAACATTGTAAAATCAGCTATGATACTGGCAGACGGAACAATAAAAGGAGTGGGGCCCGATGCCCAAAATCATTTTTTTCGACATTGACGGGACCCTGTGCGAGCCGGGGAAGCAGGTTTCCGCGGCCACGGTGGACGCTTTGCACCGTGCCCAGGCCAGGGGACACAAGATTTTGATCGCCACCGGGCGCAACCTCCCCATCATCCCCGCTTTCCTCCGGGACATCGGCTTTGACGGTATCGTCGCCAGCGCGGGGGGCTACGTCACCGTGGACGGCCAGGTGCTGGAGGACCGAGCCATGCCTCCGGCGCTGCTGGAGCGGGCGCTGTCGATTTTGGACAGGTACGACATCAGCTATATGCTGGAGACCGCAGAGGGGACCTTCGCAGACAAGGAGCGGTGTCTGGAGGTCTGGGCGGAGAACCTGACTGGCTCCAACAGCGAGCAGCGGCGGCTGATGCTCCAGCTGGTGGAGGGACTGGGGATGCTGCCCATCCAGAACTACCACGGTCAGCCGGTGTACAAAATCTGCTTCAACGCCCGGTCGATGGAGGCGTTGCAGACGGCGGTGGCGGAGTTGGGCGACGACTACTTTACCGTGACCAACATGGTGCCCGGCGGCCCCGCCCTCAACGGCGAGACCATGGCCCGGGGCGTGGACAAGGGCAGCGCCGTCCGCAAGGTCTGCGCCTACTACGGCGTGGGGGTGGAGGATGCCATCGCCTTTGGCGACTCGGGCAACGACTTACCCATGCTCCGGGCCGCCGGAGTGGGCATCGCCATGGGCAACGCCTCCCCGGACGTGAAGGCCGAGGCCGACATCGTCTGCGAGAGCTGCCAGGAGGACGGCATTGCCCGGCAGCTGGCGCGCATGGGCCTGGCGTAAAGCAGGGCTTGACTTTCCAAGGTGTTTTACCCGCTCAAATGTGAGGTTCTCCCCATATTTGGGCAGGTTTTGTGCGTTCATTCTGGCTCCGCGCACAGATTTTATGCAGTTCCCTGAAAAGCCCTTTACATCTCCCGTTCCCCTATGGTATAATAAAATACTGATGAAAACTATGCAACGGCAGGCGGCTGTGTTTTGGTCCCCCTGCCTTTATGAAGGAGCAATTGAGCTATGGATTCCCTGCAAGAACTTGAATACCAGCGCCGCGTTTTGCAAAACAGCAGCAATGCTGACCGGCAGCACTCCAAAGGCAAGCTCACCGCCGATGAGCGGCTGGCCTACCTGTTCGATAAAGACACCTTCATCGAGCTGAACGTTTTCCAGAACCGGGGGCAGTCCGTTGACAAGCCCCCCAAGCGGGACGGCGTCATCGCCGGGTTCGGCAAAATCAACGGCCGGTATGCCTACGCCTATGCCCAGGACTTCACCATCCAGGGCGGCAGTCTGTCCTCCTCCAACGCCAGGAAGATCATCAAGTGTCAGCAGGCGGCGCTGAAAGCCGGTGCGCCCATCATCGGCCTGATGGACTCCGGCGGTGCGAAAATTCAGGACGGCATCCAGGCTCTGGCCCAGTACGGCACCATCTTCCAGAACAACGTCAACGCCTCGGGTGTTATCCCCCAGATCACCGCCATCATGGGCCCCTGCGCCGGCGGCGCGTCCTATTCTCCCGCGCTGCAGGACTTTATCTTCTTTGTGGAGGGCACCGGCGAGATGTTCGTCACCGGCCCCGACGTGGTCAAGGAGGTCATCGGCGAGAGCATCACCATGCAGGAGCTGGGCGGCGCGGACGTTCATATGCGCAAAAACGGCGTGGCCCACGTCCGGGCGGCCAACGACCAGGACTGCCTGGACAAGATCCGCAACCTGCTGACCTACCTGCCCCAGAACAACAAGAGCCTCCCCATTCCCCGGGTCAAGTATAAGTCCCGCTGGCAGCGGGGCATTGAGAACGTTGTTCCCGAAAACAAGCGGAAGATCTACGACGTGAAGCGGGTCATCGACTACCTGGTGGACACTGATTCCTTCTTTGAAATCGAACCGGAGTTTGCCGCCAACATCGTCACCTGCTTTGCCCGTGTCAACGGCCACACCGTCGGCGTGGTGGCAAACCAGCCCGCCGTCATCAGCGGCTGCATGGACGTGAACGCCAGTTGCAAGGCGGCCCGGTTTGTCCGCACCTGCGACTGCTTCAACATCCCCCTGCTGACGCTGGTGGACGTGCCCGGTTTCTTCCCCGGCTCCGACCAGGAGTATTCCGGCATCATCCGCCATGGCGCGAAGGTGCTCTACGCCTACTCCGAGGCCACGGTGCCCAAAATCACCCTGGTGCTGCGGAAAGCCTACGGCGGCGCCTATATCGCTATGTGCTGCAAGCAGCTGGGCGCGGACGTGTGCTGGGCCTGGCCCACGGCGGAAATCGCCGTCATGGGCGCCGAGGGCGCGGTGAAGATCATCAACCGCAAGGATTTGAAAGCCGCCGGGGACGACTACAAAAAGGTGCTGGACGAGAAGGTCAAAGCCTATCAGGACACGCAGCTGAACCCCTTCGTGGGGGCCAAGCTGGGCTATATCGATGACGTGATCGCCCCCCAGGACACCCGCCGGATGCTGGAGCAGACGCTGGAGGCGCTGATCTCCTTCCAGGACCCCAAGGAGAAGCCCACCCACGGGAATATCCCCCTCTGATACGATTTTTCGATGCAAAATACGGCGCTCAACCGATTCTCTGCGGTTGAGCGCCGTTTTTATGCTCAATAATCAAACGCGATATAATCATAGGCGTTGAGGATGGTGGTCTCCCCGTACTGGGTCCTTTTGGGTATCTTCACGCCGTAATTCTTGTGGATGTGTCCGTGGACGAAGTATTTCGGCTGGTACTGCTCCAGCAGTCGGACGAACACCTTGAACCCCCGGTGGGTACGGTTGTCCATGTCATTGATGTGGTAGGCGGGGGCGTGGGTCATCAGGATGTCGAAGCCGCCGTGCCGCCACAGCTGGAATTTCAGCCGCCGCACCCGGTTTTCCATCTCCCAGTCAGTGTACATATGGTTGCCGTCCCGGTAGCGGTAGGAACCGCCCAGCCCAAGGATGCGGATGCCCTGGTAGACGTAAAGGGTGTCGTCCACGCAGATGCAGCCCTCCGGCGGGTCTTTGTCGTAGCTGTCGTCGTGGTTGCCGTGGACGTACAGCACGGGGCAGTGGGCCAGGGTGACCAGAAACTCCAGGTAGGACTTGTGCAAATCCCCACAGGCCAAAATCAGGTCGTATTCGTCCAGTTTTCCCGGCGCATAATAGTCATAGAGGTATTTCGCCTCTTCATCCGCCACCGCCAAGATCCGCATGACTATCTCTCCCTGTGTCTGTGGATAACCAATCCCTCATGAGCGTGTCAAAGGAACCGCCACGGTTGAAGCCGGAGCGGTTCCGTTTTGAATGCGAACGAGATAAAATTCACGAAATCGCTATCGGGAAACGCCCAGCCCGCGCCGCGCAAATAAACCGCATGGCAGTTTATTCGGCAGACATTATCATAGCACAGTTTCCCGCCCGATGCAACGGAAACCGTTCCCAAAACCGTTTTTCCACAAATTTTGCCTGCTATTGTTCACTTTTTTCTGGCTCGGTCGATGCCCACCACGTCCACCGTGGCCCGGGCCTCCGGGCTGAGCTGGTCGTAGGTGGGGATGGAGCCGATGACGTTTTCCGCCAGCCAGTCCATGTTGATGACCTGTTCCGGGCTGAGGGCGTGGTCACAGGCGCCGTCCACCGTCCAGCCCTCCTGGGTGACGATGGGACCGTAGAAGGGCTGGCAGATGTCGGCGCAAATGGCGCTTTTCAGCACGTTGGCCAGCTTCTGGGTGCCGCTTTGGAGTTTTTTGGAGCAAATTACATCCACCACCCCGGCGGTCATGCCCCAGTAGTAGTTCAGGGCCTTGCCGGTGACCTCGTCCTCGATCTGGAAGTTGCCTTTCAGCACGCTGCGGATGATGCTCTCGTAGTAGACGCCCCAGTGCCACACAGGCATGGCCAGGTTCACCTGGCCGTCGCTGCTGACCCGCGCCAGGCCGAAATTGGGCCTGCCGTTGTCCGCCAGCTTGACCATGTCCTGGGAGGAGATCAGGTCGATGCCCCGGTCGGTGAGCCGCTGGGTGGCGGCGGTAGCCCCGCCCACGCAGGACCACTCCAGGTAGACCCTGGCCCGGGGATTGACCATCTGTGCGCCCCGGGCGAAGGCGTTGATGCCGGCGATCATGCCATAGATGGGGTAGTCGCAGAGATAGCCCACCCGGTCGTCCTCGGCCAGCGCCCCGGCGATGGCCCCGATGATGAACTTGGCCTCGTGGATGCGGGCGTAATAGGTGCGGATATAGCGGTGGGATTTGTTCAGGGAGCAGTTGAGGATGGTGACCTCCGGGTGGTCCACCGCCAGGCGCAGACTGGCGGGCAGCAGCTGGGGGGAGGTGGTGAAGATCAGGGTGTTGCCCTCGGCAATGGCCCGGGCGATGGTCTCGTCTGCGCCCTCGGTGACGGCGTTTTCGTAGGCGGTTGTGACCAGATGTCCCTTGAAAATCCGCTGGACGTGCTGCCGCCCCAGCTCGTGGCCGTAGGTCCAGCCGGAGGTCAGGGAGGTCTTGTCGTGGACAAAGGCCGCCTTGAGCACCTTGGTCCCGCCCAGCTTGGGCAGCAGACGCTTCTTTTCTCCGCTGGGGTCCAGTTTCAGGTCGATGGGCTGTTCCTCCTGCTGGAGGGTGATCTCCTCCCACACCTTGGCCACCGAGCGCTTCATCTCGCCCGCGTTCAGGGAGCGCAGGGCCTGGTAGCCGTAGACCTTCATATAAGCCAGCATGGCGTCCCCCACGGTGGAGCGCAGCTTCTGGCCGCCGTTGGCCTGGTAGGCCTGGCGGAAATAGTGGTAGGTGGTGCTGAAGGCGTTGCGCTCCTCGTCGGTCCACGGCTCCTCCGGGGCCTTGCCCAGCAGAGACTGGAGCATGACATAGCTGCCCCGCTTGCTGAACTCGATGAAGTTCACCTTGCTGTATTTGTAAAAACTGACAAACTCGTAGTAAATATCGCTTTCCCTGGAGCCGTCTTTCTCCGGCAGGATGCGCGTGACCTGGGAGGGGATGGCCACCGCGCCGAAGTATTTCATGACGCTGACCCGTTTGTTGCCTTCCTCCACATAGAAGCGGTTTTTGTATTCATAGACCTTGATGGGGTCCCGAATGCCCTCTTTCAGGTGGGTGCTGCACAGCTTTTCCCACTTGACGGCAAACTCGGTGTTCTCCGACAGCAGCGGCATGAAGTTCCGGGCGAAGGAGGTGGTGCGGCCCGTCGTCTTGGTGCCCACGATAAATTCCACCGGCACCTGGACAACGCCAAGGTCGATCCCCCTCGACACACGCTCTTGGGGAACGATGTCGTCCAGCACCGGCAAATAGGGGCTGACCCCTTTGGCGACACAGGCGCGGTATTCCCGCTGGCCCATTCGCAGAGCGTCTTTGTAATACTGTTCCGGCATACGGTTACCTTCCTTTCTTACGAAAAAACCGTTGGAGCAGCGCAAAATTATCTGCCCCTCCAGTGAGGGTCAAGCACAGAATATCATATTTTCTTCCTGGGTGCAACCAAAAAACGTTGTGCGTTTGCACAGAAAAAAAGGGGACAAGACGCAAGATCCTGTCCCCTTTGTACGCTTTGTATGTGATTTGTTCAGTCGAACTCAGTCCTGATCCCAGTTGTGCCAGACGTTCTGCACGTCGTCGTCGTCCTCCAGCAGTTCCAGCATCCGCTCCATGTTCTTGATGTCACCCTCTTTTTCCAGCTTGACCATGTCGTTGGGCACCATGGCCTCCTCGGCGGACTCGAAGGTGTAACCGGCGGCCTCCAGCGCCTCGGAGACGGCCACCAGGTCCTCAGGGGCGCAGTAGACCACGAACACGTCGCCCTCGTTTTTCAGGTCGTCCGCGCCGGCCTCCAGCGCGTCCATCATGACGGTGTCCTCGTCCAGTTCCTCGTCCTCGTTGTTGATGACGATCTGGCCCTTGCGCTCGAAGTTCCAGGACACGCAGCCGGTGGCGCCCAGGTTGCCGTTGTACTTGTCGAACAGGTGGCGGATGTTGGGGGCGGTGCGGTTGCGGTTGTCGGTCAGGGCCTCCACGATGACCGCCACGCCGGAGGGGCCGTAGCCCTCGAACTGCAGGGTCTCGTAGTTGTCGCCGCTGCCAGAAGCCAGCGCCTTGTCGATGGTGCGCTTAATGTTGTCCTTGGGCATATTCACGGCCTTGGCCTTGGCGATGACCGTAGCCAGCTTGGAGTTGTTCTTGGGGTCGCCGCTGCCGCCGGTTTTGACGGCCACGATCATTTCGCGGGCGATCTTGGTGAACGCCTGGGAGCGCTTGGCGTCGGCAGCGCCCTTGGTTTTTTGAATGTTATGCCACTTGGAATGTCCGGACATGAGTGATTCATCCCTTCATATGAGTATGTTGCTGCGGTTTTCTGTCGTGTTCCCACGGGGGAGCGGCAAAACTGCATATAAACCTATCTGACTATCCCTTTAATTCAGTCGTGCGTAATAAGCTGTTAGCCTTTGGCTTTTAGCTGTTAGTCAGGTGCTGCCAGTCTAAAGCGAACAGCTAAAAAGGAAACTGAGCACGAAACTACCTGCTTGTAAACGATGCAAACGGTAGGCGTAGCACATAATGCCGAGAACTACAAAGCTAATAGCTAACAGCTAAGAGCTATAGGTACTCATAGGACTGAGCAAACGGGATAACCATAAACCTACTATTTCGCTATTATAGCACGGCCCAAACCCGGTTGCAACCCTTTTCCGAAAGAAAAACCGGGGGCCGGGCGTGAATCTGTCCAGCAGGCGCACACCCCGCCGAGCAGGGGAATAAAATAGGTCGAAGGCAGCGGAACGCTGTCTTTGGGGACGCCCGATGAGACGGCGCAAGGCGGCTCACCCGGCCCCCAGTTCTTCCAAAGGAGGAATCCGTTTGTTTTCTGAAACGACTTTACCCAAGAAGTCCTGCCCCTTGAACCGGTGCGCCGACGGACAGGGAAAGCTGCCCTGCTGCGGCCAGCTGGCGGTGCCCTACGTGCCCTTCCAGCCGGAGGACCCGGAGGTCTATCAGCGCAGCGAGGCCCTGGCCCAGGGCACCCTGTTTCCGGGCTTGAACCTGCCCTTCCACCTGAAGCCCAACGGCGACCCGGTGCCCCAGACCCCCCTGAGCGAGCTGCAGGCGCTGGAGTTCGTGCTGGTGGAGCTGGGGCTGTACCTGGACAGCCACCAGGACGATGAGGAAGCCTTCGCCCTGTTCCAGCAGTACGCCGCGCTGGAGAAGGAAGGCCGCAAAAAGTACGAGGCCCAGTACGGCCCCCTCTGCCGGAACGACGCAGCGGAGGACGACAAGTACACCTGGGTCAATGGCCCGTGGCCCTGGGAACCGATGGGAGGGAAATAAGAATGTTTGTGTATGAAAAAAAGCTGGAGTACCCCATCCGTGTCAAGAATCCCAACCCCCGGCTGGCCAACATCATCATCACCCAGTACGGCGGCCCGGACGGCGAGCTGGGCGCGTCCCTGCGCTACCTGAGCCAGCGGTTCGCCATGCCCAACGACGAGGCCAAGGGCCTGCTGACCGACATCGGCACCGAGGAGCTGTCCCATCTGGAGATGGTGGGAACTCTGGTCTATCAGCTGACCCGCAACCTGACCGATGAGCAGATCAAGACCGCCGGGTTCGACACCTACTTTGTTGACCACACCGCCGGCGTCTACCCCACCGCCGCCAGCGGCTATCCCTGGACCGCCGCCACTTTCAATTCCACCGGCGACGCCATCGCCGACCTGACCGAGGACCTGGCGGCGGAGCAGAAGGCCCGCCTCACCTACGACAACATCCTGCGCCTCAGCGACGACCCCGACGTAAACGACGTGATCCGCTTCCTGCGGGAGCGGGAGGTGGTCCACTTCCAGCGGTTCGGGGAGGTTTTGGAGCTGACCAAGGAGAAGCTCAACCGGAAAAACGTCTATTTCTACAACCCCTCCTTCGACAAAGGTACCCTCAAAGCGTAATACAATGTGCAATTTGCAATTAGCAATGTGCAATGAAGCGGGATAAAGCTCCCCGCGCCTTGCCGAACACGAAATGAGATGCCCCCACTGTCGCCGCTGCGGCGGCACAGGGAGAAGCGAAGCTTCGGAAGTGCCGCTTGACGGCAGTGGGGGTTACGTTTTGGTATTTGCGCAATCAGCAGGCAGAAAAACCTTGCAAACAATTTACGAAGGGCTGAGAGAGATTTTCCTCTTTTGGGATAGAGGGCTTTACAAACCCCCTGTTATAATGGCCTCACCGTCGAGGGAACGGGAACCGCCGCGCAAGGTGCGGTCCACCCGCCAGGCGGAATCATACATCCTTCCAGTTATGGAGATTAGGAGATCGAAACAACATGAAGAAACTGATTGCTTTGCTGATGGCCATGGCGATGGCGTTCAGCCTGGTAGCCTGCGGCAGCTCCTCTCAGTCCACCACCGACGAGGAGAACACCACCACCGAGGCCAGTACCACCGAAGAAGAGACCACCACTGACGACACCGAAGAGACCGACACCACCGAGGAGACCAGCACCGCCGACATCAGCGGCAGCGTCTCCACCAACGGCTCCACCTCGATGGAAAAGGTCATGTCCATCCTCATTGAGGCTTTCGAGGAGCAGTACCCCAGCGTCACCGTCACCTATGACGCCACCGGCTCCGGCTCCGGCATCACCGCCGCCACCGAGGGCAGCGCCGACATCGGCCTGGCCAGCCGCGACCTGAAAGAGGACGAGACCGGTCTGACCGCCTACGTGGTGGCCCTGGACGGCATCGCCGTCATCGTCAACCCCTCCAACGGCGTGGAGGATCTGTCCCTGGAGCAGATCGCCGGTCTGTTCAACGGCACCATCACCAACTGGAGCGAGGTCGGCGGCGAGGATATGGAAGTCGCTGTCATCGGCCGTGAGGCCGGTTCCGGCACCCGGGACGGCTTCGAGAGCGTCGTCGGCGTGGAGGACGCCTGCGTCTATGACCAGGAGCTGACCTCCACCGGCGCGGTCATCACCGCCGTAGCCCAGAACCAGTACGCCATCGGCTACGCCTCCCTCTCTGAGGCCGCCGAGGACGACAGCGTGAAGATGGTCACCGTGGACGGCGTCGCCGCCAGCGAGGAGACCGTCAAGGACGGCACCTACTCCATCCAGCGTAACTTTAACATGGTGGTCAGCGACTCCGCTACCCTCAGCGACGCGGCCCAGGCGTTCCTGGACTTCTGCCTGAGCGATGACGTGGCCGACTACATCTCCCAGGCCGGCGCTATCCAGCCCTGACTTGACCGCAAACCGTTTCGCTTAGCCCAATGACAGCCGGGGCGGGAGAAGCTCCCGTCCCGGCATTTTAGATGAAAGCGCGGGGGATTCCCTTGAAGGAGCCTCAATGGGTCGTCAGCCCGCCACAATGAGGCTGTTTCAAAGGAATTTCCCGAAAAATACAACAGAAAGGGTCAAAAACGTGAAACTCAGAGACGCAATCGAAAAGTTCATGAACGGGCTGTTCTTTGTCTGCGGCATGGTGTCCATCGCAATGGTGGCCCTCATCACCATCTATATGATCGTCAGCGGACTGCCCGCCATCATCAAAATCGGCCCCATCGACTTCCTGTTTGGCACCGTATGGGCCAGCACAGCGGCAGACCCCCAATACGGCATCCTGCCCTTTATCCTGGCTTCGGTCTACGGCACCTTCGGGGCCTGTCTCATCGGCGTGCCGGTGGGCCTGATGACCGCCATCTTCCTCTCCAAAATCGCCGGGAAAAAGACGGCGGGCGTGGTTCGCACCGCGGTGGAGTTGCTCAGCGGCATCCCCTCCGTTGTCTACGGCCTGGTGGGCGCAATTATTTTGGTGCCGCTGATTATGAGCGCCTTTTCCCTGAAAAACGGCACCTGCCTGCTGGCAGCCATCATCGTGCTGTCCATTATGATTTTGCCCTCCATCATCAGCGTCAGCGAGACCTCCCTCTCCGCGGTTCCCAAGGAGTACGAGGAGGGAAGTCTGGCCCTGGGGGCCACGGAGATGGAGACATACTTTAAGGTGTCTCTCCCCGCCGCCCGGAGTGGCGTGGCCGCCGGTATCGTGCTGGGCATTGGCCGGGCCGTAGGCGAGGCGATGGCGGTCATGATGGTGGCCGGCAATGTGGCGAATATGCCCGGCCTGTTCACCAGCGTCACCTTCCTGACCACCGCCATTGCCAAGGAAATGAGCTACTCCTCCGGCCTCCAGCGGCAGGCGCTGTACTCCATCGGCCTGATTTTGTTCCTCTTTATCATGATCATCAACACGGTCATGGGCCGCCTGTTGAAGAAAGGGGACGACGACAAGAAATGAGCAGTTCGAGAAAGGCGTGGAACAACGCCGTCAAGGCCATCATCTGGGTCTGTGTCATCATCACCGTGGCGCTGCTGGTGGGCCTGATTGGTTACATCATGGTGCGGGGTCTGCCCTATATCACGGTGCAGCTGCTGACCACCCAGCGCAGCGCCATCAACGGCACCATTGGCATCCTGCCCAACATCATTTTCACCGTTTACCTGATTTTGACCACCCTGGTGGTGGCTCTGCCCATCGGCATCGGCGGCGCCATCTACCTGACAGAGTACGCTAAAAACCGCAAGCTGGTCTCCATCATCGAGTTCGCCACCGAGAGCCTGGCGGGTATCCCCTCCATCATCTACGGCCTGGTGGGTATGATGGTCTTTGTCCAGGGGATGTCCATGGGGTCGGGCATCCTGGCCGGTTCGCTGACGCTGGCTATTATGATTTTGCCCAACATCCTCCGCACCACCCAGGAGGCGCTGAAAACCGTGCCCCAGTCCTACCGGGAAGGCTCCGTGGGCCTGGGCGCCACCAAATGGCACACCATCTGGACCATCGTCCTGCCCTGCACCCTGGACGGCGTGGTGGGGGGAGCCATCCTCTCCGTGGGCAAAATCGTGGGCGAGAGCGCGGCGTTGCTGTACACCGCCGGTACCGGCTACAAGCTGGTCACCAACTACCTCCAGGCCCTGCACACCAGCAGCGGCTCCCTGAGCGTCATGCTGTACGTCTACTATCAGGAGTACGGCGAGGTAGATTTGGCCTTCGCCATCGCCGCCATTCTGATGATCATCGTCTTGATCATCAACTTTATGGCGAAATTTGCGAAACAAAAGTTGAAGAAGGGGTAAAGCATCTATGAGCACACAGGAAATCACCCAGGCCGCGCCGGTCATGACGGCCCGCAACCTGGAGCTGTATTACGGCACCTTCCAGGCGTTGAAGGGCATCGACATGGACATCAACGAGCGGGAGATCACCGCCTTTATCGGCCCCTCCGGCTGCGGCAAGTCCACCTTCTTAAAGACGCTGAACCGGATGAACGACCTGGTGGAGGGCGTGAAGATTACCGGAGAGGTCAAACTCCACGGCAAGGACATCTTCGCCAAAGAGCAGGACGTGAACGAGCTGCGCCGCAAGGTGGGCATGGTCTTTCAGAAGGCCAACCCCTTCCCCATGTCCATCTACGACAACATCACCTATGGCCCCAAGATCCACGGTATCAAAAACCGCGCCAAGCTGGATGAGCTGGTGGAGGAATCCCTGCGGGGGGCCGCCCTGTGGGACGAGGTGAAAGACCGTCTGAAAAAGAGTGCCTTGGGCCTTTCCGGCGGCCAGCAGCAGCGGCTGTGCATCGCCCGCGCCCTGGCGGTGAAGCCGGAGGTGCTGCTGATGGACGAACCCACCTCCGCCCTGGACCCCGGCTCCACCATGAAAATCGAGGAGCTGATGAGCGAGCTGAAAAAGAACTACACCGTTGTCATCGTCACCCACAACATGCAGCAGGCCGTCCGCATCAGCGACAACACCGCCTTCTTCCTGCTGGGGGAGCTGGTGGAGTTCGGCAAGACCGACCAGATCTTCTCCATGCCGAAGGACCAGCGGACCGAGGATTACATCACCGGCCGGTTTGGATAACGGCGGGAAAGGAAGGAAACACTATGAAACCCAGAAAAACCTTTGAGGAACAGCTGAGCCAGCTCAACCGCAGTCTGATTCAGATGGGGGCCAGCTGTGAGCAGGCCATTGACGCCGCCGCCAGGTCCCTGCTGGAGAAGGACCCGGAGCTGGCCCGGAAAACCATTGAGATGGACGCGGAGATCGACCACATGGAGCGGGACATCGAGTCCCTGTGCCTGAAACTGCTGCTGAAACAGCAGCCGGTGGCCCGGGACCTGCGGCAGATCTCTTCCGCGCTGAAAATGATCTCCGACATGGAGCGCATCGGCGACCAGGCAGGGGACATCGCGGAGATCGTCCTGTCTTTGACCAGTCAGGACTATATCAAAAAGGTGGACCACATTTCGGCCATGGCCCAGGCCACCATCGAGATGGTGCAGAAGTGCATCAACGCCTATGTGGAGCAGGACCTCAAGCTGGCCCAGGAGGTCATCGAGGCCGACGACCAGGTGGATAATCTGTTCATCACCATCCAGCACGAGCTGATTGGGCTGATTGCAAAAGACCCCAGCTGTGGGCAGCAGGCCCTGGACTTCCTGATAATCGCCAAGTACCTGGAGCGCATCGGCGACCACGCCACCAACATCGCGGAGTGGGTGGAGTTCTCCATTCTGGGCGTTCACCCCGAACAGCTGGACGGGGAGACCTTTGGGGCGGAGCCCAGCCAGCGGTAACCCTGTTTCCAATCAGCCGCCCCCCGGAGATACCATCGAATAAAGAGCGAGAGGTGAAAGAAAAATGACAATGCAAGTCGGAATCGCCCGGCAGCTGCTGAACTGGCTGCTGCGGACAGGAAAACGGGAAACTGCAAAGCCCTCCGCCGAGGGTATCAGCCTGTTGGGCTGCAAGCTCTTTCTGGTGCTGAACACCCTCCTGTGGGGCGTCATTGGCGGCGTGGTCTGCCTGACCGTCTGGGCGGTGCTGGGACAGCCCATCCAGTGGGGGTGGCTGCTGTGCGCCGCCGGGTACCCCGCCATCCTCGTGGGACTGTGGGGCGGGGTGCTGTATCTGTACCTGCACACGGAGTTTTGAGATAACACATCACCATTAAAAAAGCACCTGAACCGCAGTCGTTCAGGTGCTTCTCTTATGGCTTATGGCACAAATTCAATTTTGAGACGCATTCCCAGCCCGGCGGCCAGTCGCTGCAAGGTGCGGAGGGAGGGGTTGCCGTTGCCCCGCTCCAGCTTGCTGATGTCGCTCTGAGAAATGCCGGTGCGCTCCGAAAGCTCCTTTTGGGTCAGGCCGGTTTCCTGACGGGCCTCGATCATGGCTCGAATCAGGTCAAATTCCGGCTGTTGGGCTTCATATTCCGCCCGAACCTCCGGCTTGCTGAGTTCCTGCCGCTTAAATTCTTCATAGGTCATTTTATCGACCCTCCTTTGATTCATAATCGTTTCGATAGCGTTTTGCTCGTTCAATCTCCCGCGGCGGGGTTTTCTGCCTTTTCTTGATAAAGCCGTGTGTTAAAACCGCACTGTTGCCGACGAAGAAGAAATACAGCACCCGTGAAATATTGTTTCCTACCTGCGCCCGTAGCTCAAAGATACCTTCCCCCAGTGGTCTTGAATACGGTTCCCGGAGCGCTCCACCGTGTTCTTCCAACATGTCAATGGTGTGAATCATCTTAGCTTCCATCTTTGGGTCAAGGCTCTGTATAAACTCCATCGCCGGTCTGCTGCCATCTGGCAATTCATAAAACTCAATCTTCATGGCGTTCCTCTCTATCGGTTTTATCCTATCCTTATTATATTGGTTTTATCCTATATTGTCAAGTGCTTTTTAGAACAGCCTACCACTCAGCCCACCGGCATCCTTCCAACCCACAAAAAGAGGCGGCAGAACGCATCTGCCGCCCCTTTTGTCATTGTGGTTTCCTCAGCCTGTGGAATGTGGTCAGGGAGCGGAGCTGTCGCCCTCCTCCACGGTCTCGAACGCACCGGCGGCGGAGGTGGAGGCGTCGCCGTCCGCCTCGTCCTCCTCGACGGGAACGTAGTATTGCACGATGACGGTCTCCTCCTCCTCCAGGTCGCTGCCCGACGCGGCGATGTCGATGCTGCCGTCGTCGTAGTTGCCGGTGATGGTGTAGTCGTCGGTCTCCAGGGTGTAGTCGCCGTCCTCGGTCAGGGAGGCGGTGTATTCCTCGCCGTTCACCCAGATGGTGAACTGGCGCAGCAGCGCGCCATCGGTGGCCTCGTTGGCGGCGAAGGCGGTCAGGGACAGGGACAGCACCACGGCCACCACGGCGGCCAGCGTGCAGATAAGTCTCTTTTTGGGTTTCATCAAAAGTACCTCCTGTTGATGGGTTTTGGACAGGATGTCGGCCTGGATGCGCCGGGCGCAGCCCTCAGGCATCGTCACCTGTTCAAAGGTTTTCTGAAAATGATTCCGCATGGGTCATACCTCCTTCAGCTGCTCTCCCAACGCCTGCCGCGCCCGCTGG